>NZ_CP109994.1:2703192-3003547 GCF_025947065.1 Flavobacterium sp. N1736 | reverse complement strand
ACATCATTAAAACGTAAACTAATGTTCATTTTGTTGTCTAATAATGTATAACGCGAACCTATGTCCATTTTGTACATTTCATGGCTATTATTTTGCACTCCATCAACTGCGCCTCTGTAAAAACCGAATAATAAAAAGCTTAAACGTTTGTTTACTTTAAAGTTCGAATTCATACGACCATTAAATGCTGCCACAGTAACTGGTCGTTCCTTTGGTACGCTTACACCATTTTCATATAAAAACACAACTCCTCGTTGGTTGATGCTTGAGAAATCAATAGACGGTTGGATATCCCACCATTTTGTGATTTTGTAATTCAAAGAAACTTCAAAACCGTAAGCTGTATTGTGATCGTAGTTCGTAAAAGTCATAATTTGCTTGTTGCTGTTAGGCTCTGAATCGTCCGGATATAAAATTCGGCTAATTTGATCATTGATACTTCTAACAAAAACACCAGCAGTAAAACTTCCTTTTTCAAGCGTTTTAGTATAATTTACTTCAACAGAGTTTGTAAACTGAGGTCTTAATTCAGGATTTCCTAATGACGTTACTAACGGAGTCGAAAACTCACGAATAGGTTTTGTCTGTTCTAAACTTGGACGGTCAACACGACGGCTGTAACTTAGTTGGAAAGTGTTTTTCTCATTCAGATTATATGTTAAATAAGCCGATGGATATAACGTAATATAATCATCATCAAATTTTTCAAGACCGTGATTTAAATTTGCAGCTACTTTATAACTTTCAAAACGAGCACCTAATTGGTAGCTTAATTTTTTAAATTTCTGACCAAAAGTTACATAAGCAGAATAGATATCCGTATCATAAGTATAATTAGAAACCGGTAGTGCTGCAAGCGGATTTCCTGTAATATAATCATTACCTGTTCTGGTAATTCTGGCTTCTGCACCCGCTTCAAGAGTCGTTTTCTCGTTTAACGGATTTACATAATCAATATTCAAAGTGCTCAATTTTCGAGTACCTTTTATGTAATCATCATAAATAATGCTGTTTACAGTATTGTCAAGATTTGTTGTTTTAGTATCAAAAGAAGCATATTGAGTTTCTTTATTATCGCTGTAATTCCCTTCAAAATCTAAGGTATGTCCTTCTTTTTTAAAGATATGTTTGTACGCTAAATTATAAGTTCCAACCTGATCCGGACCTGTATATTTTGATTTTTGAAAGATATTTGAGATATTAGAATTTGATACGTTATTGTAATCAATATCAGTATCTACATATCCTTTACCGTCTGATTTATTTTGATTCGTATAAAACGACAATGTATTATGATCGTCGATTAAATAATCCATTCCAATTTTATACAAGTAGGAATCATTATCGTTTATAACATCAATTTTTTGAACAATATCCTGATCCATTCTTCTGATAAATCCATCATTGTAATAAGTACCAAAGTTTTGCCCCACATTTCCAAAGAAATTCACTTTTCCGGTTTTGTAGTTTAAATCTAAAGACTGATTGTATTTAGCCGTTTGACCAAAAGTGATTCCTCCGCTATAACTTCCGTTAAATCCTGTATTAGCATTTTTATGAAGAATAATATTGATGATTCCTGACATTCCTTCCGGATTGTATTTTGCACTTGGATTGGTGATTAACTCAATTTTTTTGATTGAAGTCGATGGAATTTGTTTTAACAATTGAGCCGGATCAATATTAGATGGTCTTCCGTCAATTAATACACGAACATTATCGTTTCCACGAAGAGAAAGTTTTCCGTCCTGATCTACGTTTACTGATGGAATATTGTTCATAATATCAGATGCAGAAGCTCCGGCAGTAGTCAAATCTTTTCCAACGGTAATTACTTTTCGGTCAATTTTTTGTTCTATTGTTGATCGTTCACTAACAATATTTACACCTTTTAGCTGCGTTGCTTCTTCTTCAAGAGAAACGTTAATTGTTGCTGTTTTTTTGTTATCACTTAAAATAACAGAACCAATATATTTTCTAAATCCAATGTATTGAATTTCGATCGTATAACTTTTTAAAGCTAAATTTTTAATTGTGAAATCTCCATTATCATCTGTGTTTACACCAGATACTACTTTTCCGTTGTCTTTAATCGAAACTGTTGCATACGATATTGGTGCGCTGTTTGCTTTTTCTACAATTTTTCCGGAAATGATTCCAGAATTTTGGGCTTGTGCTGTTGATATTACACCCAGTAATACAAACAGAAAGAATTTTAATTTCATAGTTTGGTAATGATTATTTGATTGATTGATGGTGATCTTTTTTGTGTAATATTTTTTCAATGGATGAATTTAAATTTCCTATAAGACTATTTTAACATAGATTTGTTACAAGAAATATTTAGTAAAAAAAATAATTTTTTGTAGTCGTACTGTTTTATAAGAGATTAGCATTTTAATTTTTTGATAATTTTAACAATTAAAACAGTTTGTTCTTTGAGAAATTCGAACTGTTTTATATTATTTTATATGTTTTTCGTTTTCTGTAATTGATGAATAAGCAGTATCTTTGCTCACTTTAAAAATAAGTTTACATGTCATTATCACAAATTCTTACACCTTCTATACAAAAAGCAATACAAGCATTATTTGATGTTACTGTTGATAAAATCGAATTTCAAACTACCCGAAAAGAGTTTGAAGGCGATATTACGATGGTAATTTTTCCTTTACTAAAAGTGATTAAAAGCAATCCTGCCGAATTAGGAAATAAAATTGGAAATTATCTGGTTGATAATGTTGACGAAGTAGCACGCTTTAATGTAGTTTCGGGCTTTTTGAATATTGTAATTGGAGATAGTTATTATTTGAATTTCTTTAATGAAATAAAAGACAATAATAAGTTTGGATATGTTGCTCCAAATAGTGATGATAAAGCTATTATGGTCGAATATTCGTCGCCAAACACCAATAAACCTTTGCATTTAGGTCACGTTCGTAATAACTTGTTAGGATATTCTGTTGCTGAAATTATTAAAGCTTCAGGTAAAAAAGTATACAAAACGCAAATCATTAATGATCGCGGAATTCATATTTGTAAATCAATGTTAGCCTGGGAGAAATTTGGAAAAGGAGAAACTCCGGAAAGTTCAAATTTAAAAGGTGATAAATTAGTTGGTAAATATTATGTTGAGTTTGATAAAGCTTACAAAGGCGAAATCAACCAATTAATTGAAACCGGAAAAACAGAAGAAGAGGCTAAAAAGCAAGCGCCAATTATTGTTGAAGCGCAGGAAATGCTTAAAAAATGGGAAGCTGGCGATGAAAAGGTAATTGCTCTTTGGAAAAAAATGAACGAATGGGTTTATGATGGTTTTGCCACAACTTATACCAATCTTGGAGTTAATTTTGATAAATATTATTACGAAAGCAATACGTATTTATTAGGGAAAGATGTTGTTCAGGTTGGTCTTGATAAAGGAGTTTTCGAAAAAGATCCTGATGGTTCAGTTTGGATAGACTTAACAGATGAAGGTTTAGATCGTAAAATCGTTTTGCGTTCTGATGGAACTGCGGTTTATATGACTCAGGATATTGGAACTGCAATTCAGCGTGTAAAAGATATGCCGGATGTTGGCGGAATGGTTTATACAGTTGGAAATGAGCAGGATTATCATTTTAAAGTATTATTCTTGATCCTGAAAAAACTTGGTTTTGACTGGGCTTCCAGTCTTTATCATTTGTCATACGGAATGGTTGATTTACCGTCGGGAAAAATGAAAAGCCGTGAAGGAACTGTTGTTGATGCCGATGATTTGATGCAGGATATGACAGATACAGCCAAACAAATTTCTGAAGATTTAGGGAAATTGGATAGTTATTCTGCCGAAGAAAAAGCGAAATTGTACAAAACAATTGGTCTTGGCGCTTTAAAATATTACATTCTAAAAGTAGATCCAAAAAAACGAATTTTGTTTAATCCTGAAGAATCTGTTGATTTTGCCGGAAATACAGGTCCGTTTATACAATATACATACGCGAGAATTCAATCGATTATTCGTAAAGCCGATTTTGATTTTTCTGCCAAAACCAATATCGAAGTGCTTCACGAAAAAGAAAAAGAACTGGTAAAACAAATCGAACTTTTTCCCGAAGTAATTCAAAATGCAGCACAAAATCATAGCCCGGCTTTAATTGCGAATTATACCTATGATTTGGTAAAAGAATACAATTCATTCTATCAGTCTGTTCATATTTTAGGAGAAACTGATTTAACAAAAAAGATATTCAGAGTACAGCTTTCTCAAAAAGTAGCCGAAGTAATTAAAGCTGCATTTACGTTATTAGGAATTGAAGTTCCGGAGAGAATGTAACAAAAAATAATGTTTACAATTAAAAGCCGATAGTTTTCAGACTTTCGGCTTTTTTTATGATTTAAATTCCCGTTTTTTAAATTAATATAAAATTGTAAAATACTGTTAATTAGTTGTTTAATTTTGGATACTTGTATTTTTAGTAGTAAATTTACTATATGACTAAATGGTTCTATTTAAGGGAACTTATTTTTTATTTTTATCTATTTTGAATTAGTAAGCTTTTAGTGAGAATAAAAGATGAAACCGTCTGAAACTGGGATTTTAGACGGTTTTTTTGTGTTTTAGAAATAGCGAATATCTTCAAATCTTCGTGAATAAGTTATGTTAACACAATTACTTTTTCGTAATAAAGCAAGTAAATTCATCGTTTTAAATTGTTAAACACTACAAAAATATTGTTAAAATTGTTATTTTTTAATAATTTGCATGAATAACCTTAAACAATAATAGTAATGAAACAAAAATTAAAAGGATTTGTAATATTTCTTTTAATGCTATCTCAAGTAGCATTTTCACAAGAAAGAACTGTTTCAGGAATTGTTTCTGATAACACCGGAATGCCAATTCCGGGTGTTACCGTATCAGTTAAAGGAACAAAAAATGCAACACAAACTGATTTTGATGGGAAGTACTCGATAAAAGCTTCACCAGATCAAATTTTGCTATTTACCTACATTGGTATGAAAGCAAATGAAGAACCTGCATCATCGACCATTGTTAATGCAAAATTAGTTGGAGATGCTCTAGAACTTGAAGGCGTTGTTGTAGTTGCTTTTGGTACTCAAAAAAAATCTGAGATTACCGGTGCCGTTACTAAAATTGATGCCAAAGCATTAGAAAATACTCAGGCTTCAAATGCCATTCAATCTTTAACAGGTAAAGTTGCGGGTGTACAAATTAGTGCTAATTCAGGACAACCGGGAGATCCTCCCCAAGTACGATTTAGAGGTATTGGATCTATTTCATCATCAAATGCACCTTTGTATGTTGTTGATGGTTTTCCTTATAATGGAGACATAAACGCTATAGCAACTCAGGATATTGAATCTATAAGTTTTCTTAAAGATGCGTCATCAAATGCATTGTATGGAAGCAGAGGAGCAAACGGGGTTATTATTGTAACTACTAAAAAAGGAAAAAAAGGACAGCTAAAAGTAACTTATGAAACTAAAATAGGGGTAAACTCAAGAGCGGTTCCTGAATATGATATGATTACTGATCCGGGAGAATATTATAAAGTCGTTTACAACAGAATAAGAAACGGATTAATTTATGATGGAGAAAGTAATACTGATGCATCAAACATAGCAGCACAAACCTTAATTACGGGTGACACGTATTCGTTAGGATATAACAATTATAATGTGCCGGATGATCAGGTTATAAACCCAACTACGGGACAACTTAATCCAAATGCCAAATTATTATATCATGATGACTGGTCTAAAGAATTGTTTAGAGACGCTACCAGAACGGAACATTTTTTAAGTTTATCAGCAAGTACAGAAAATCTTAGTTCGTATTTATCTGTAGGTTATCTTAAAGATAATGGTTACACCATAAATTCAAATTTTAAGCGTGCAACCGTTCGAGCAAATGTAGATTATAACGTGAACACAAAAATAAAAGTTGGAGCAAATATAAACTTTGCCAATACAGATCAAAATGCACCAATTTCTCAGGTAGGATCTGCTACGTATAGTAATTTATTTAGCTGGGCAAGAAATATTGCACCAATATATACCATCTGGCAAAGAGATGCGAATGGAAATATAATTTACCAGGATGGCGCTCCGGCATATGAGTTTAATAAAACAGGAGTTCGCCCTTATGGAGGAAATCTAAATCCTTATGCAACGACTTTGTTAAACACCAATTTAAATGAAGAAAATAAGTTTGGAGCAAGAGGATATGTTTCTGTTGATTTCTTAAAAGATTTTAATTTTAGATATAATCTTGGATATGATTTATTGGCAGGATATTATTTAAACACAACAACCGGAGAAGGTGGAGATGATATGGGCGTAAATGGTAGAAATTCTACAGCAACATCAAACGATTATACCATAACAAACCAACAGCTTTTGTCCTGGAAAAAAACCTTTGGAAGCCACACACTTGATATTCTTGTTGGTCATGAATCATCAGACTATAAATCAAAAATGCTTGCGGGTCAAAAATCAGGAGCCGTTATTCCAAACTTGCCTATTTTGAGTAATGCAACTAAATATGTATATGTAGACGGATACAATGATTTATATAAAGTCGAAGGTTATTTCTCAAGATTAAACTACAATTACAAAGAGAAATATTTTATTAATGGTAGTTTTAGAAGAGATGGTTCATCTGTATTTGCACCTGAAAACAGATGGGGTAATTTCTACGGTTTTGGAGCCGCATGGTCTATTTTAAAAGAATCTTTCTTTCCTAAATCTAAAGTAATTACTGATTTAAGAATTAAAGGAAGTTACGGTGAACAAGGAAATGATAATATATTCTATCCTGCAACATCGCAAATAAGCCATCGTTCTTATTTTGGAAGCGCAAGAAATTACTATGCCTATCAAACGCAATATGAAATAGTACCTGATGCTGACGGAAACGCAAGTGTTCTTACCGTATATCAGGGAAATAGAGATATTAAATGGGAGAAATCGCAAAATATGAATGTTGGTTTTGAAATTGAATTATTCAACAGAGTTAATATCGAAGCAGAATATTTTGAACGAAAAGTAAGTGATCTGATCTACAACCGACCAAATTCACCATCAACCGGAGTTTCTTTTGTTACAGAGAATATTGGTGACATGAATAACAAAGGTGTAGAGGTAAACTTAGGAATTGATGCCATTAAAACGGAAGACATCGATTTTAATATTTGGGTAAATGGAACACATTACAAAAATGAAATAACAGCATTGCCAAAGCCTTTTACAAATGGAATATTCCGTTTTGAAGTTGGTGCTCCTGCGTATGCCTATTATTTAAGAGAATTTGCCGGCGTTGATAAAACAAATGGAGATGCATTGTGGTATATGGATGTAAAAGATGCTTCAGGAAACGTAACGGGCAGAACTACAACAAATGTTTATGGAAATTCAACCCAATATTTAAGTGATAAAGATGCAAATCCAGACGTTTACGGTGGATTTGGAACTGTATTTAGATATAAAAACATAACTTTTCAGGCAAGTTTTGCGTATCAGTTTGGCGGATATATGTTTGATGGAGTTTATCAGACTGCCATGTATTCCGGCTCTGACAATATTGGACAAAATTATCATAAAGATGTAGAAAAAGCATGGTCTGTTGATAATCCAAATTCTGATATTCCAAGAATTGATCATATTTCGACCCTGCAAATGTCTGCTTCAGATTACTTCTTAATTAAATCCGACTATTTAAGTATTCAGGATATTTCCTTGTCTTATGATTTTAAAAACAGCAGACTTTTGGATCTTGGAATTCAATCTACAAAATTTAGTTTAATGGGATCTAATTTAGCATTATGGTCAGAAAGAAAAGGGATGGATCCAAGACTAAACAATCTGGGCTCAAGAACGAATAACGGACAGTCATTGAATGTTTATGGGGTAATGAGAACAGTTTCATTTGGTTTAACAGTAAATTTCTAAAAACATGAAAAAAATAATTATACTTACCTTATCCTTGTTAATATCGACAAGTTGTGAGAAAGAATTTCTTGACACAGTACCTGAATCAACTATTAACGATGAACAGCTTGCTACATCTGCGGCAGCAAATGCGGCAATTATAAATGGAGTTTATTCTGCACTTCGATCTTATGGTTTGTCTGTAGCCGGTAACCACGAAGATTATGGGCACAAATCGATACTTGTAGCGACAGATATGATGTCAAACGATATGTTAATGACCAAATCAAGCTGGTATGCTTCTTTTTATAATTATTTAGGAAGACAGCAAACAAACACCAGATCCAGATTGGCATGGAGCGTTTATTATCCACAAATTAAAACTCTAAATGTTGTATTAACCGCAGTTCCGGCTGAGGCGGCAATTACTGATGATTTGAAAAAAATTAGAGGAGAAGCTTTAACTTTAAGAGGCTATTTCTATTTTATGCTGGCACGTATATATGGACCAACATATATTGGAAATGAAGATGAACTTTCTGTACCACTTTATACTGCAGTAACATTAGATGGCGCTCCTAGAGCAAAAGTTACCGAAGTTTATGCCGTTATAGAACATGACTTATTAGAATCTATTGCTTTATTAGATGGTATTCCTTCTTCTGGCACAGCCGCCGTAAACCAAAGTGTTGCAAAAGCTTTTTTAGCCGATGTTTATCTTGAAATGGGAAAATATGCACAAGCAGCTCCACTGGCACATGATGCAAGACAAAATTATCCATTGTTGACACAAAGTGAATGGTTAAATGGTTTTTACGATCTTTCACTTAATAAGGATGTAATGTGGGGGGCAACTATAACTTCGGCACAAAGTACTTTCGTGGCCAGTTTCTTTTCTCATTTTGATAATACAAATGATTCCGGATATGCAGGTGGTTTGCAGGTTTATAAAAACATAGATAAAAATCTTTACAATAGTATCTCAAATACAGATTTTAGAAAAACTGCTTTTGTAGCACCGGGAGGAAATGCAACTTATCCTGCACTGCCTGAATATGCTAATATTAAATTTAGAGATCCAACGATAGATTCAGGAGATTATATCTATTTAAGATCTGCTGCATTATATTATATTGAAGCAGAAGCCCTTGCCAAAGCAGGAAATGAGCCGGCAGCAAGACAAGCCTTGTATGATATTACGATAACAAGAGATCCGGCCTATGTGCTATCTGTAAATAGTGGTGCTGCCTTAATAAATGAAATTATTCTTCAAAAAAGAATTGAATTATGGGGAGAAGGATATGCCTGGTTTGATATGAAACGTTTGGGCGTTGCCCTTACGAGAGATTATCCGGGCTCCAATCATCCTGCATTTGGAAAACTGAATATTCCTGTTGGAGATAACAGATTTATATTTCAGGTTCCGCAAGCAGAAATTGATGCAAATCCATTAATTGAGCAAACTCCTTTGTAATTTTATAGCAATTCTAGTATTTAAAATAAAAGCCGATAGTTGTAAAACTATTGGCTTTTTTTATTGCTTTTTGAACTTATTGTACCAAATTAAAACTTATATCAAGTCGTATTTTTGCTACAGATTTATTACAGCCTCATTGATATATAAAATTTCAAAAATGACTCCTTATATTTATTTTTAACTATTTTGAATTAGTAAGCTTTTAGAAGAAAGTGATAAAAGGATTAAACCGTCTAGACTTGATTTAGACGGTTTTTTTATTATCATAATTCTCTTTTAAATAATTTATAATTTTTGCTAAATGCTGAAACCATAAAATAATGACGTCTTTATGTTTTTATTTAAGCTTTTTGATTTTAGAGTTATTCTTACAAAACTAATTTCAATTATCAATGGTAAAAGCCTTCAGATCAATAACTTCTCTTTTGTTTCTCTTCAAAATATTTATTTATGTAATATAATTATTATATTTTATATTGTTAAATAAAATAAAATTCTTGTTAAAATTATTATTTTGTGATAAGTTGCACCCTTAAATCAAAAAATCAAAATAATGAAACAAAACTTAAAAGGATTTATGGTGCTTTTTTTTGTACTTGCTTTGCAATTAACATTTGCGCAAGAAAAAGCAATTACAGGAACAGTTTCAGATAATGCAGGAATTCCTTTACCAGGAGTAAGTATTTTAGTTAAAGGGACAAAATCAGGAACACAGACTGATTTAGATGGAAAATATTCTATCAAAGCAGAATCAAAACAAATTTTAATATTTAGTTATATCGGAATGAAAACCCAGGAAGTAACTGCAAATTCTTCAGTTGTAAATATTAAACTAAAAGATGAATCTGTAGAACTTGAAGGTGTTGTAGTAACTGCATTAGGAGTTAAGAAAAGCACACGTGCCCTTGGATATGCTACTCAGGAAGTAAAGGCAGCAGACCTTACCAGAGCAAATAACAATAGTCTTTCTGGTGCTTTACAAGGTAAGTTAGCAGGTGTACAAATCACTTCTTCCAGTGGTGCTCCGGGAGCTTCTTCTCAAATTGTAATTCGTGGTGCTCGTTCTTTTACCGGAAACAATACTCCTCTATACGTTATTGATGGTATGCCCGTAGCATCGCAGCCTGATTTTAGCACAGGTAATGGCGTGACCGGATCTGATGTTGCTAATAGAGCTGTGGATATTGATCCAAACGAAATAGAGTCAATAAACATTTTGAAAGGACAAGCTGCATCTGCTTTATATGGACTAAGAGCTTCAAATGGTGTAATTTTAATTACAACAAAAAGTGGAAAAAACTTAGCTCAAAGCGGTAAACCTGTTATTACTTTTAATACTTCTGTAAGTTTTGAAACAATTTCAAAAAAACCGGATACCCAAAATGAATATGCACAAGGTTCTGATGGAATATTCAATCCAAATGCTTCAATGAATTGGGGACCAAAAATTTCAGAATTGCCAAATGACCCCGTTTACGGAGGAAATGTTGCCAATGCAAATAATGGAGGTGTTCTAAGACCGGGTAAATATTTTGTACCCCAAAGAGTAAAAGCCGGTCTGGATCCATGGATTGCTCCAAAAGCTTATAATAATATTGATGATTTTTTCAATACTGGATTTACGATTAATAATTCCTTAAATATTGCTCAGGCAACAGAAAAAACGAATTACTCTTTTGGTATCGGAAATTCTAAACAAGATGGTATTATTCCTGAAACAGGAATGAACAGATATACCGTAAAAGCTGTTGTAGACACAAAATTAAATAATGAATGGAAAACGGGTTTCTCAGTAAACTATGTGCAAACTAAAATAGATAAGAGTACTGCTGCAAATGATGCTGCTATAGCAGGTGTGTTTGCTGCCCCCAGGAGTTACGACTTAAAAGGAAACGGCTATGCATCTCCAACAAACCCTTATGACCAAATTTATTTCAGACCAAACGTTTTCAATAATCCTTATTGGGCAGCTAAAAACAATGAGTTTAGCGAAAAAACGAATCGTGTTTACGGAAATGGATATGTTCAATATTCTCCTGTTATAAGTGAAAACGGTGATCAGAAACTAACCGTTAAATACCAGGCAGGTGTAGATTCATGGACAACCAATTATAGAGATATTTTTGAGTTTGGAAATAAACTTGATCTATCCGGACAAAGTAGTAGTGCCCATCTTTATGGTACAACAAATGATGTGATTAACTCTCTATTGACAATAAACTATAACTTAAATATTACTGACGATTTTAATTTAAATGTTTTGGCTGGAAATGAATACAATCATCAAAACACTAAAGAATATGATGACCTTGGAACTGCTTTCAACTTTGGCGGATGGCCTACAATTGCTAATGCAAGAACAGTAACAGCTGAAGAATATCGAAGACAAAAACGTACTGTTGGTTTTTTTAGCAATGTTGAGTTTTCATATAAGAATATGCTTTTCCTGGGAGCCACTATACGCAAAGATATTGCATCATTTATGCCACGAGGAAATAGAGATTTTGTTTATCCATCGGCTTCTCTGGGTTTTGTGATAACAGAATTAGAAGGGTTAAAAGGAAAATCTTTTCTTTCTTATGCCAAACTTAGAGGATCGATTGCTGAAGTAGGACAAGCAGGAGATTACATTGGCAACTATTATGCAGCTCCTGATTATAGAGGCGGATTTTGGTCAGGAACTCCTATAAGCTATCCATTATCGGGAGGTGTAAGTTCGTTTATTCCTTACGGTATTCAATACGATTCGAATCTAAAACCACAAAATACAAAATCGTATGAAATAGGAGCAGACTTAAAGTTTTTCAACAACAGAGTTGGAATTGATTATACTTACTCTGAACAAAAATCAAAAGATCAAATTTTCAACGTTCCATTAGCAGGTTCAACCGGAGCGAGTTCTCTTGTAACAAATGGCGGAGAAATGCTTAACAAAGTACACGAATTAACTTTAACTGTTAATCCAATACGTACAGCAGATTTTAACTGGACATTTAATGTGAACTTCTCAAAAATAGATTCTTATGTCCAAAAGTTAGCAGATGGTGTAGACAATATCTTTTTAGGCGGATTTACAACACCACAGCTTAGAGCCAGTGTTGGAGATCGTTTTCCGGTTATTTATGGTACAAGCTTTGCCAGAGATGACAAGAACAACATTATAGTAGACAAAAACGGTCTTCCTATGGCTGGTGGATTAAAAGCGTTAGGAGAAGTTGCACCTAAATTTACTTTAGGAGGATCTACTCAGTTAACATACAAAAGAGTTTCATTAGGAGCTGTTGTTGATTGGAAAAATGGAGGAAAAATGTACAGCGGATCAAACAACTTAATGAACTATTATGGTGTAGACGCAAGAACGGCAGACAGGACTTCTGAATTTGTATACCCGGGTGTTAAAGAAGATGGAACTCCTAATGACATCATTATAGGCGGAACAAGGGATGTAGGAGAGCAGAAGCTACAAGCAGCCTTAAATGGTATAGCAGAGTCAGCTGTATTTGATGCAAGTTTTGTAAAATTAAGAGAAGTTAGTTTAGGCTATCAATTTCCTAAATTATTGAATAACACAGTAGATCTTAGGGCTTCTGTTTTTGCAAGAAACATTTTGTTATGGTCTAAAATGCCAAACCTTGATCCGGAAGCAACACAAGGAAATAATAATTTTTCTGGTGGATTCGAACAATGGTCAATGCCACAAACTAAAAGCATTGGTTTTGGGATGAACTTTAAATTTTAATTAAAAAAAAATCAAATGAAGAATATAAAAATAACAATAACAGCTTTACTCGCATTATTTTTATTCCAATCTTGTTCTGAGGACAAAATGGATGACATAAATAAGAATTTGAACAATCCTACAGATATGGCTGCCCGCTTAATCATTACTGATGTAATGGTAAATTCTGCTTTCACTGTAACTGGTGCTGATGATTCATTTTATGCAGGAATTTACTCTGAATTAAATGCAGGAAATCATAACCAAATGTATGATGCACAAGTTAGACGAAATGAACCGCAATTATCTTCGACTTACAGCAATGGGTGGGATAATAGCTACTCACAACTAAAAGCATTAGGGATAATCATTGATAAATGTTCGACAGGAAATGAACAAGGAAATTATCAAACATTAGGTATCGCTCAGATCTTATTAGCTTATAATTTAGCTGTTCTTACAGATCTTTTTGGAGATGTCCCTTATACGGAAGCAGGAAAACCAGGGATAATTTTCCAACCAAAAGTTGACAAGCAAGAATATATATATCTGGACATCTTTAAAAGATTAAATGAAGGTATTGCCAATCTAAACAAAACAACAACTTATGCAAGTTTAGGAAAACAGGACGTAATTTATGGTGGAAATTCAGCAAAATGGATAAAAGCAGCAAATGGTTTATTAGCAAGATACACTATGAGATTATCGCTTAGAAATGCTGATTACCAAGGTGTAATTGATTATGTAAGTGCTTCTTTTACTAATGTTGATGACGAATTAAAACTTGTAAATAGCAGCGTTCCAAATCCTTATGCCAGATTCCAATTAGATAGAGCTGCTATAAGTGTTGCTAAAAGTTTTTACGACATTATGGTTGCTAATGGACCAGCCGATGCCCGTACTACTGCATTTTTTACAAAAAAAGATGGAATAGTTGTTCCTTTTGACAATTCAAAAGCAGATGTAGAAGGACAAGGCTTATATTCTATCTCAGCACTTATGAATGAAAGAAACCCAATTTACCTACTAAGCTACCATGAACTATTATTCCTGAAAGCCGAAGCTGAAGCCAGATTAAGTCTTCCTGAAGCGCAAACAACTATGAATGCTGCCATAAAAGCTGCGTACAATAAAAAGCAAGAGATTATATTTACAGATGCTCAGGCAGATACCTACATTGCTTCTATTGGAACATTAACTGGTAATACGTTATTGAAAAAAATAATGGTAGAAAAACATATTTCTTTTTACGAAAACGAAGGCATTGAATGTTATAATGATATTAGACGTTTACAAGCATTGGGTAATGGCGACCTTATCCCTATGGTAAACCCAAAACCTGAATTATTCCCACAAAGATTTGCTTATGGTCAATCTGATGTTGCTTCAAATTCAAATATTAAAGATCTATACGGAGATGGTTCGTATGTATATAAAGAAAAAGTTTGGTGGGCTGGGGGAACTAGATAATAGTATTCTTTAAATCAAAAAAATTATAAAAGGCATTCATATTACGATAGATGATTTTTACTATCTTAATTATAATTAAAAGAAAAAAGCCGATAGTTCTAAAACTATCGGCTTTTTTACAACTAACACAAATATTTTATTTTACAAACTTGTTGATGATGGCATCAGTCTCTGCTTTTGTAGCGTCTGGTTTTAAATCAAACAAAAGAGAATAAAGCGCTTTTCTATCCACTTTAGCTTCTAAGTTTAAGTCCTGATGTCTGTCAAAAAGAGTTTGCCATTTGTCACGAACGTTTTTCCAAAGTGCATTGTTCTCTTTCCACCATTTTTGGCCTGCTATACATTTAATATCCGGAACTTTAGTATAAATGTCCATTCCTTTTTCTTCCGCTAATAAAACATCTTTTCCGCTGTCATCTCTAATCAATTTAGCGTTGTCTTGTTCATGATTCCATCCTGTAGCAGTAATTTCATGAATGTTTCTTCTTTTTAAAACATTATAGTCATTACGTTTTGTTTGCTCTCTTCTTGGTAAAGGCGCATCAGCAACATTTGACCAGTAATCTTGTCCGTCAACATGAACCCAAGTCGAAGATCCTTCATATCTCGGACTATCATCTACCTGATATACTTTTTGAGTCCATTGCCCTTTTACAGCTTTCTTATCTAATTTTTTGTATTTCCAGGAAGTTCCTTTGTCAAATGAATATAAGTCAGTGTTTTCATATAACCAATCTTGTCTCCAGTGTTTGATAATCATATCATCGCTTACAATCAATAAATGCTGCATTACGATTTTATTTGGAGTGTCTTCCAGTAATTCTACCCATTCTAAGGCAGATTCATGTTTAGTCTCAGATGGTTTGTAAGTAAGACTATCCTTAGGATATTGAAAAGTTTCTGTAAAATTAAATTTCACTTCATAACAACCACACATTGATTTAATTGATTTAATGTCTTGTTGTTTTTTGTCCTGACTGAAACCAAGGCTACAAGTCAAAGCCATTACGGCCGAAAAATAGAGGCTTTTTGAAATCATAACTTATTATTTTGTTTTAAAATTTTTCGCAAATATATAAATTTTATTTAGAACAAATAAAAATAGTTTATATATTTGCGCCATTATTAAGACTGAATAAAAATAATGAAAATCAAAATTACCCTTTTTACAGCGTTTCTTCTTTGCCAAATTTCTGTTGCGCAGGAGAAAGATACTACGGCAGTAAATAAACTTTCAGAAGTTGTTGTTACCGGACAATTTGAACCACAATCTATTAAGAAATCAGTTTTTAATGTTCGTGTAATCTCAAGTCAGGACATAAAAAATTTAGCAGCGAATAATTTAGCAGATGTATTAAATCAATATCTGAATATTACAGTAAGACCAAGCGGAACAACGGGACGTTCTACAGTTTCGTTATTTGGATTAGATGCTCAGTATTTTAAAATTTTAGTAGATAATATACCATTGGTAAACGAAGCGGGTTTAGGAAATAATACAGATCTGTCGCAAATAAACCTCAATGATGTTGATCATATAGAAATTGTCGAAGGCTCTATGGGAGTTAGTTACGGAGCCAATGCCGTAAGCGGTGTTTTGAATATTATTACAAAAAAATCGTCTAAGTATAAATGGGATATCAATGCTTCGATACAAGAAGAAACAGTAGGTAATGAATACTCTCTTTTTGATAAAGGACGTCACATTCAATCTTTGCGCGTTGCTCATACATTCAATAAAAACTGGTTTGTAAGCGTTGGTGCAAATAGAAATGATTTTCAGGGTTTTTTAGATGAAAGAAATGGAAAAGATTACATTGAAACTGATTTTACACGTGGTTATAGCTGGTTACCAAAAGATCAGTTAAACGGAAATGCTTTGATATCATACCATAAAGACAACTTTAGAATTTTTTACAAATTTGAATATTTAGATGAAAAAGTAGATTTTTATAATAGTACAGTACAGTCTAATTATACTCCTGCATTAGGATCTTATCGTTATGCTGATGATATTAGATATTTTACTAACAGATATTTTCATAATTTAAATGCAACCGGTTCAATATTTTCTCAGTTGAATTATAATGTTTCTGTTACCCATCAAAAACAACAGCGCGAAATAGAGAATTTTAGATATTATTTATATACTAAAACCGAAGGGTTGAATGTTACCGAAAAAGATCAATCCATGGAAGTTCTTTCGTCTACAGGAACTTTAAATAATTTCTTCTCAGATAAAACAATTGATTTACAGTTAGGATATGAGTTTGTAAATAATAAAGGTTTTGCACTTGTTCAGAAAGAAAATAATATCATAACTCCGGTTCATAAAACACTCGAAAACTATGATTTTTTTGTGTCTTCAGAAATTATGGCAACAGATCGATTTTCTATAAAACCGGGATTGAGATTTTCTGCACAATCTAAATTTAAAAATCAATACGCATCTTCTATTGCATTAAGATATTTATTTAATAAAGGAGTTGAACTTAGAACTTCTTATGGAAATGGTTTTAGAACACCAAATTTTGAGGAATTGTACGCAAACCAAATTTTTGACGGACACTTCTTTGCAGGAAATGAAGATTTAATTCCGGAAACCAGCACTTCTTATGAAGCAAGTTTGAAAAAATTTACATCACTTTCTTCAGGTTTGCAAATTTCAAGCACATTTTCGGGAAGTTATTTAGATGTTAATGATCGAATTGATATGGCATTTATACGTAACAATCCTAATACCGGAACTCCAGAAAATCAATACATCAATATTAGTAAATACAAAATGTGGAATTTCTCGACAATGAATCAATTTCGAATAAATAATTTGACATTCAATGTTGGGGCTGCATTAGTAGGTGTTTCTCAAAAAATTGACAATTTGCTAATAGTTTCCGATGATAAATTTCTTTATTCATTCAATTTAAATGCCAGCTTTTCATATAACATTCAGAAGTGGAAAACAATTGTTTCAGGATATTACAAATACAACGGCAAAACGCAACAATATGTTCTTGGAAGCGGAGAATATGTATTGTCTGAAATAGATCCAAGTAATTGGTTTGATGCCTCTATCAGAAAGAATTTCTTTAAAGACAAATTCGAAGTAACTGTAGGAGCACGAAATATTTTTAATATAACAGATGTAAACAGAACAAGAACAAGTGAGGGCGCTGGGCATGCAACAGCATCGACATTAATGCTTGCTTACGGACGTTCTTACTTTTTAAAATTAGCATATAACCTTAATCTTTAATATAAAACAGAAATACAATGAAAAAATTATTAGTACTCTCATTCGCATTTTTATCTCTTGTAGCGTGTTCAAGTGATGACGATACTCCGGTAGTTGAAATCCCAACAGTTGGAGCAACCTTACAGCCGGCAGTTGGCGGAGCAAATCAGCCAAATCAAGTTTACCTTGATTTAAGTTCTGAAGAATCTAAATCAGTAAACAGAGAAGCCTGGGATTTCGGTTTTTCAACTGGTGCAGATTTTAGAGTTGTCCTAAACGGATCAGTTAAAATGGCTGTAAAAAAATTAGAAACTTCAGATATTACTTTATCACAAGTAATCGATGCTAATGTTTCAGTTGGAGCGGGTGAAACCCTTGCATCAAATGGATATGTTGATAATCCAACAGGTGTTTTGGCTGGTGCCGGTGCAGGAATTGGAACTGCAATTGCAGAAATTTCAGCTACAGATGCAGATAACAAAGTATATTTAGTTAATCTTGGTTTTAAAGTTTCAACAACTAAACCTGCAACTGGTTCAGTTAGTGTAGATGGTGATTCAAGAGGATGGAAAAAAGTTAGAATATTAAGAAGCGGAAACGGATATAAAATTCAATATGCAGATTTAACGTCTACTACTTTTACAGAAAAAACAATTTCAAAAGATACTGATTTTAACTTTACATTTTTCAGTTTAGCAACAGGAAATACAGTTTCTGTTGAGCCACAAAAGGCAAAATGGGACTTAAACTTCACTGTGTTTACTAATTATTTAAATGCTGGTTCAGAAGTTACTTACGGATATTCTGATTTTATTACAACAAATTCAAAAGGAGGAACTCAGGCTTACCAGGTTTTAGCAACGGCTGATGTAACGTATGCAGCTTTTACTAAAGCAAATGTTACTGAATCAAACTTTACTGCATCTATAACTGATCAAAGAGCAATTGGGGCTAACTGGAGAAGTGGTGGTGGACCAACTACTTTACCAAGTGTAAGAACAGATCGTTTTTATGTAGTTAAAGATGCTGCAGGAAACTATTATAAAGTTAAATTTCTTGCTATGACAAACGAAGCAGGAGAAAGAGGGCATGTTACTTTAGAGTACGCAATCTTAAAATAATATAAAAATATTAAAAAAATATAAGATTAATTTAGCCATTATTGGTTTCAGTTTTTAAACTTTAAAACCTATGTTATAATATAATGGACTAAATTTTAGTTAATCATTAGCTTTGTTTTTTTTATTTTTTTTGAAAGAGATCAGATTTATCTGATCTCTTTTTTTATTGTTAAAAAGAACGATAGATTAATGTTTAATTCTATATTTGCAGGTATTTTTTTTATAAGGATTAACAAAAATTGAAATTAAATATTTGTTAGTTTATTCTTCAAATTTATAATTACTAAGTGAATACAAAATCATATTTTTTTCAGTCTTTTGCAATTGTCGCATTGGCATTTATAGCCTTTATAGGATTTAAACAAATCTTACCAAATAAGATATTTCCCGATAGTAAAGTCGATCCCAAAAGCGTACTTATAGATAGTTTGCTTTTAGAGTCGGTGGCAAATGATTCTTTATCCGGAGAAAGTGACAGCATTGCAGAAGTTGAAAAACAGGAAGCGCAGAAAAAAATTGTTTTTGATGCTGCCGAAGGAATTGAATTTCCAACCGAAACTTTTGAAAACTACAAAGGATATCAATACCTCATTTCTTTTTATGAGAAATTATATCAGTTAGAAAAAAATCCACAATCTAAAGTTAGAATTGCGTATTATGGCGATTCGATGACCGATGGTGATTTAATTGTTCAGGATGTTCGAAACAATTACCAACAGCGTTTTGGCGGAAATGGAGTTGGTTTTGTCTCCATAACTTCAGAATCTGCTGCATCAAGAGGTTCTGTAAAATCCGTTTATTCTAAAAACTGGAAAACACAATCATACTTAAACGTAAAAAGACCAACAAGCCCTTTTGGAGTAAACGGACATGTTTTCTTTGCAAATGACAGAACCAATCCAACATGGGTGCAATATGAAGCGGGACTTAATAAATTTGCAGCTTCGTTAGATAGTCCTACCTTATTTTACGGAAGATCTTCTAAAAGAGGAAATGTCAATTTTATTATAGGAAAAGATACATTACATAAAAATCTGGTTCCGAATAATCTTGTAAACACATTAAAAGTAACTTCAGGAAGCATAAAAGCATTCAAGGCAAATTTTGTTCAGGCAGATTCAATTCCTATTTATGGTTTTAATTTCGATAACGGAATCGGAGTTCACGTAGATAACTTTTCGCAAAGAGGAAATTCAGGATTGCCAATTTCTATGTTTAATGCCGATGTGATGCAGAGTTTCAATAACAGTTTGAAATATGATTTGGTTATACTGCATTATGGAACAAATGTTTTAAATTACGGTACCAAAAATTATTTTTGGTATGAAAAAGGAATGAAGAAAACCGTAAATAAAATCAAGGAATCTTTTCCGGGCGTTTCTGTTTTAATCGTTTCAACTGCTGATAAATCGACCAAATATGATTTGGAAATGAAAACAGACTCGGCCGTAGTTCCGTTAATGAAAGCCCAAAAAAGATATGCGCTTGAAACAGAATCCGGATTTGTAAACTTATATACATTAATGGGTGGAGACGGATCTATGGTAAAATGGGTTGATGAAACTCCGGCCAAAGCCAATAAAGATTATACACACTTTAATCAGCGAGGTGCAAAAGCTATTGGTAATTTATTGTATGATCAGTTAAATAAAGGTTACGAACAATATAAATTGCTGCGCGAAAAACGTGATGTAGCAGTTAAACCAAAAACAGTCAGAAAGGCAAAAACCGATTCTGTAGCTGTAAAAAAAGATAGTGTAAATGAATAAACTTATTATTTTCTTTTGTTGTCTTTTTTTCTCGACAAATGATAAAGCGCAAAAGTCAGACTCACTTCCAATAACTAAAAGTATGATTAGCAAAATCGACAGTACAACGATTGAATCTTATGAAGGAAATCACATTTATAATGCAAAAGTATTAGAAAGTGTTTTTAAGAGATTGAAAGAAAACGAAAGTGATAACAAGCAAAAAATAAATATTGTACATATTGGTGATTCTCATATTCAGAGTGATTTAATGACCAATAAAATTAGAAAAGTGCTGCAGCAGCAATTTGGAAATGCCGGACGCGGATTTGTTTTTCCGTATCAATTGGCAAAAACAAACGGATCTTATAACGAGCGATTTTACTCGAACAGAACCTGGGAAAATTATCGAAATATTTATCCGGTAAAAAGCAGACCGGTTGGTTTAAGCGGAATTGGACTTTGGAGAGATACTAGTGGTTTTGCGGTACAATTGAATATAAAAGATCCGGCTTATAAATTCAACTCCATTCATATTATTACACCACAAAACCAAAATATGTTTGATTTGGCAATAGCATCTCAAACCAATATTATTCAGTCGACAGAACGAAAAGTTATCACACATAAAATTAAAAAAGGAGAAGCTATTTCTGTAATTGCAGATAAATACAATATTTCTGTAGCTGATATTAAAAAAGCAAACGGGCTGAAATCAAATAACATTCGTGCCGGAAGAACCCTGAAAATTCCAACAAACGAAACAAAACCAAAAGAGATAAAAAGTTCTGAATTTGTTTCGCTAAATCTTGAAACCGACGCATTTTCTCATTATTATAAATCAGAAAAAGCATTAGATAAAATTTATTTGATTCCGAATAAAAACGCATCAGAATTTGAACTTAACGGACTTGTTTTAGAAAAAGATGCTCCTGGAATAACCTATAGCGGAATTGGGGTAAATGGCGCAAAATTCTCAGATTATAATAAATATCCGTTGTTCTTTGAACAATTAAAAGCTTTACATCCTGACATGTTGATATTTTCACTGGGAACAAATGAAAGTTACGACAATATGGAAGCCTCCAAATATATAGCGGAATTACGTGAATTTATAAGCAAACTTAAAGAGCAAAATATTAATGTTCCGATACTTGTAATGACTCCGCCACCATCATTACACCGAGGAAGAAAACCAAATGTATACGTTAAAGATTATGCAGAACGTATTAATAGCGATGCCGAAAAAGACGATTTTGCAGTTTGGGATTTATATGATGAATTTGGAGGAATGAACGGAGTACGAAAATTAAGATCAGAAGGATTAATTGGACCTGATTTTGTTCATTATTCTAAAAAAGGGTATGAAAAACAAGGGAAACTCTTTACAGAAGCATTTTTAAAAGCATATGATAATTTTAAATTAAAAAAGTAAGTTGATAACAAGTAATAGCATAAATAATTGGTTTGTTCAAAATTTTGGAGAAATTACATTAGAGCAGGTCAAAAGTTGGTTTATTTATAATCCGGACGAAAAATTATTATTCAATACAGGCTTATTTCTTGGTTTGTTTTTGGTTTTTTATTTTGTGTATGCATTTTTACGCAAAACATTTTATTTAAGATTAACGTACGTTATTCTATTCTCGCTTTTCTTTTATTATAAGTCAAGCGGAATTTATTTTCTGTTATTATTACTTTCTTCTGTAGTCGATTATGGTTTGAGTCAGATTATTTACAGAGAAACAAAAGACAGTGCAAAAAAAATATATCTGGTTATAAGCGTGATCTTAAACTTAGGATTGCTGGGTTATTTTAAGTACATGAATTTTGTGATTGTAACTTACAATGACATGTTCAACGGTCATTTTGAATTGCATAATATATTTCTTCCTGTCGGAATTTCATTCTACACCTTCCAGTCGATGAGTTATATTATCGAGATTTATCGCGAAGAAATTAAACCAACAAAAAACTATATCGAATATTTATTTTTCGTTTCGTTTTTTCCACAACTTGTTGCCGGACCAATTGTTAGGGCAAAAGATTTTCTTCCGCAGATTTATCAAAAATTAAACCTTACCAAACAAGACGTAAATAACGCTTTGTTTTTGATTATTGGCGGATTAATTAAGAAAACAGTAATTTCAAATTACATCTCGATAAACTTCGTCGATCGTGTTTTTGATACACCGATGAATTATACATCATTCGAAAATTTAATGGCATCTTACGGATATGCAATCCAGATTTATTGTGATTTTTCGGGATATTCAGATATGGCAATCGGAATCGCTTTATTGTTAGGATTTAAATTACCGACCAACTTTAGAACACCTTATAAATCAGTATCGATTACAGATTTCTGGAGAAGATGGCACATTTCGTTATCAACCTGGTTAAAAGATTTCTTGTATATTTCTATCGGAGGAAACAGAGAAGGAACATTCGCCGGATATTTATTTCCGAGTTTATTCTTCTTCGGATTATTACTTTGGGGAATTTCAAATGTAAACGAAAGCTTTATTCCGTTAGCAATTGCAATTGGATCAATAGGTATTTTTTGCCTGACATTTTTACTTTCGAAGAAAAAAAATCAAACGCTTGTAACCAACTTCAACCTATTCACGACAATGCTTTTGGGCGGATTATGGCACGGAGCCGGAGCACAATTCATTATTTGGGGAGCCTTACACGGATTAGCGTTAGCGGTTCATAAAATTTTCATGGAACTTTTTCCATCCAAAAAAGAAGAATCTAATTTCTTTTGGAGATTTTTCTCCATCCTGATTACATTCCATTTCGTAGTTTTCTGCTGGATCTTTTTCCGAGCCAGAGATTTCGAAACAGCCTTGCAGGTAATCAATAATATTGGTCAGTTAACATTCGAACCGGAACATTGGAAAGCTATAGTTTTAGGTTACAAAAATGTATTTTTATTAATGTTGTTTGGATATGTTTGGCATTTTCTGCCTGAAGTTTTTACAAACGGCATGAAATCAGTTTTCGATAAAACACCATTATTAGTAAAAGCAATAATACTAGGTTTTGTTTATTGGATCGTTTACGCTACAGCAATCGCAGGTTCACAGCCGTTTATTTACTTTCAATTTTAAAAGAAAAGGGACAAAGTTACAAAGTTACAAAGGTGCAAAGGTTTTATTCTTTGCGTTTAATAAACATAAAAGTAATAATCTTGCAAAGTCGCGAAGTCGCAAAGAATATAAAAAACTTTGCGACTTCGCGACTTTGCGAGCAAAAAACCTAGCGAACTTTGCGGTTAAATGCAGTTAAATAAAAATTGCCTGAAATATCTAATTAGATTATCTTTGCACTTCAAATAAAGAAAATAGTATGTTTGATAATTTAAGTGATAAGTTAGATAAAGCCTTCCATATATTAAAAGGGCACGGTAAAATTACAGAAGTAAACGTTGCCGATACCTTAAAAGAAGTTCGTCGTGCCTTATTAGACGCCGATGTTAACTTTAAAATTGCTAAAGATTTTACAACCAAAGTAAAAGAAAAAGCAATTGGTCAGGACGTATTAACAACACTTCAGCCAGGACAATTATTGGTGAAGTTAGTAAAAGACGAACTAACCGAATTAATGGGCGGTGACGTTGCAGGAATTAACCTTGGCGGAAATCCTTCGATTATTTTAATGTCAGGATTACAAGGATCTGGTAAAACTACCTTCTCAGGAAAACTGGCCAACTATTTAAAAACAAAGAAAAATAAAAAACCGCTTCTTGTAGCTTGTGATATCTACCGTCCTGCGGCGATAAACCAGTTGCATGTTGTTGGAGACCAAATAGGTGTTGAGGTTTATTCAGAACCGGAAAATAAAAATCCAGTTGAAATTGCTCAAAATGCAATCAAACACGCAAAAGCAAACGGTTTTAACGTAGTTATTGTCGATACAGCTGGTCGTTTGGCAGTAGATGAGGAAATGATGGATGAAATTGCACGCGTTCATAAAGCAATTCAGCCACAGGAAACATTGTTCGTTGTTGATGCAATGACAGGACAAGATGCTGTAAATACGGCAAAAACCTTCAACGATATCCTGAATTTTGATGGAGTTATTTTAACAAAATTAGATGGTGATACACGTGGTGGAGCTGCAATTTCGATTAAATCGGTTGTAAACAAACCAATCAAATTTGTGGGTACAGGCGAAAAGATGGAAGCAATTGATGTTTTCTATCCGGATCGTATGGCAGAGCGTATTCTTGGTATGGGAGACGTTGTGTCACTTGTAGAAAGAGCGCAGGAACAATTTGACGAAGAAGAAGCCAGAAAACTTCAAAAGAAAATCGCTAAAAACGAATTTGGTTTTGATGACTTCTTAACTCAAATTCAGCAAGTAAAGAAAATGGGTAATATGAAAGACCTGGTTGGAATGATACCGGGAGCTTCAAAAGCCATGAAAGATGTAGAAATAGAAGATGACGCTTTTAAACATATTGAAGCCATCATTCATTCGATGACACCAATTGAAAGGAGTAAACCGGCCATCATCGACGTAAAAAGAAAAGCCAGAATTGCAAAAGGTTCAGGAACGAAAGTCGAGCAGGTAAATCAGTTAATGAAGCAGTTTGACCAAATGAGCAAAATGATGAAAATGATGCAAGGTCCGGGCGGAAAAAACCTGATGAAAATGATGGGAGGCATGAAAGGAATGCCAGGCGGAATGCCGAGATAATAAAATTAAAAGTTTCAAGTTTCAGGTTTCAAGTTATGAGACTGAAATTTGAAACTTTTTTTTAATAAAATATATATGTGTTTCGCTTATAACGTGAAACCTGAAACAAAAAAACTTTAAACCTGAAACAAAAAAAATGCAACTACTAGACGGTAAAAAAACATCTGAAGACATCAAAAACGAAATTGCAGCCGAAGTTCAATCGATAAAAGCAGCCGGAGGAAAAGTACCTCATTTAGCAGCTGTAATCGTAGGGAACAACGGAGCAAGTTTAACTTACGTAGGAAGTAAAGTAAAATCTTGCCAGCAAATTGGCTTCGATTCAACTTTAGTCGCTTTACCGGAAGATATTACCGAAGCAGATTTATTAGCGAAAATAAAAGAATTAAACGAAGATGATGATCTTGATGGATTCATCGTTCAATTGCCTTTGCCAAAACATATCGACGAACAAAAAATCCTATTAGCAATTGATCCTGATAAAGATGTAGATGGTTTTCATCCAACAAATTTTGGAAGAATGGCATTAGAAATGGATAGTTTTATTCCGGCAACGCCATTCGGAATCATGCAACTATTAGAACGTTATAAAGTAGAAACTGCCGGAAAACACACCGTAGTTATTGGAAGAAGCCACATCGTAGGCAGACCAATGAGTATTTTAATGAGCCGTAAAGGAAATCCCGGAGATTCAACCGTTACATTAACCCACAGCCGAACTAAAAACTTAGCAGAATTCACTAAAAATGCAGATATTATTATTACAGCTTTAGGAGTTCCTGAATTTTTAAAAGGAGATATGGTCAAAGACGGAGTTGTAATTATTGATGTTGGAATTACTCGTGTAGACGATGCATCAAACTCAAAAGGATATGTAATAAAAGGCGACGTTGATTTTGATGAAGTAAGCAAAAAAGCGTCATTCATTACACCGGTTCCCGGTGGAGTAGGACCAATGACAATTGCCATGTTGCTTCAAAACACACTTTTAGCAAGAAAAATGAGAAACGAGAAAAACAAATAATTTGTTTCAAAATAATAATAATGCAAAGCCTGTTCAATAGAGCAGGCTTTTTTGTATGATACAACTAAAAAAAATCTAACATATAGAAACATAGAATTTAAGTTGGTGCTGGCTATGTTTGTTTAAAAAAAGTGAAACGTCTTTTTTGCTGTTGCAATATCTATGTTTCTATGTGTTTAAAAAAACTGCCAAGAGAACCATTTTAATATATAATTAATAGTTTAAAATTTTAGTTCTTAAAAATAAAGAATACTTTTGCATCACTTAAAAAAAACTTCTCCAAATGAACGATTATTATTCGTTAGTATTAAATTAAAATAGCTTTTTGAAATTTTCAAAATGCTATAATAAAACCCTGTATTTTGAAATGAAAGCCTTTTACACAAACAATAACGGATTAATCGAAATCCCAAAATGGATGCCAAATTGCTGGATTAATATTGAATCTCCAACACCAGCAGACAAAACATATTTATTAGAAGAACTTCAGATTCCCGAAGCATTTTACAACGATATTGAGGACATTGACGAAAGACCTCGTATTGAAATCGAAGATGGCTGGACGCTGATAATCATGCGCGTTCCCATCAAAAGTGATGATGTAAAATTACCTTTTCAAACCATTCCGCTTGGTGTCATTTTTAAAGACGATGTTTGTGTAACAATTACTTTTTACAAGACAGAAATCATATATGATTTTATGTTGTATTCGCGACGAAAAAACATTCTGGTTAAGGATAATTCCGATTGGGTTTTGCGATTACTCCTGTCATCAAGTGTTTGGTATTTAAAATATCTAAAACAAATTAATCAAAAGATAAAATTAGCCGAAGACAATTTAGAGAAATCCATCAAAAATGAAGAATTGCAGGCGTTGCTGCAAATCGAGAAATGTTTAGTTTTCTTTATCACCTCATTAAAAGCAAATGATGTTTTGTTTCATCGAATCAAAAACCTACGAGCATATAAAGCCAACTACGATTTAGATTTGCTCGAAGATGTTGAAATAGAATTAAGTCAGGCACAGGATACAGCTAATATTTACAGTAATATCTTAACCGGAATGATGGATGCGTACGCCTCGGTAATTTCAAATAATATGAACAATATTATGAAACAAATGACATCGATTTCCATTATATTAATGATTCCAACATTAATTGCCAGTTTATACGGAATGAACGTGCCAAACGGTCTTGAAGAAAGCAAATATGGCATTTGGATACTTCTTTTAGTATCGATTGTTTTATCTTCATTTGGCGTGTTTTTATTCAAACGCAGAAGATGGTTTTGATAATTATCTCACATTAAAAGCCTATTCAATCGAGTAGGCTTTTTCGTTTTTATAATTTGGGCGTGATAAAAGTCCTTGTTCCTGCAAGGTTTTCAAAACCTTGTAGGTTTCAATAATACGAGATAACTTTAAATTATGTAGTCCCTACAGGACAAAAAAAGAATCGTTAAATTATTTTCTACCAACATTTAATCTCTCCGAGATATTCCGTTAGGAATTGAATATTGGTAACAAAACAAGAAATTCCACATCATTAAATAACCCCTAGGGATTACATCTTTTCTCAATAAAAGATATTAATTTGACATGTTTTTCGATAAAAAAAACATTTTTTAGTTTGCCAATTCAAAATAAATAATAACTTTGTAACTCAAAGTACTTTTATTATGAACCAGAAGCATCAAGAAGACTTATCGCATATTCGCTCTATGATGGAGCGCTCTTCCAGATTTATATCTTTAAGCGGACTCTCAGGAGTATTTGCAGGATTATCTGCTTTAATTGGCGGACTATATGTTTATCAGCTGTTTAAAATAAACGGAATTGATTATCTTGATGGAGAACATGTTTCGCTTAGCGGTAATTTAGTTTCTGAATTAATCACAAGCGGATTAATCATTTTAATCTTTGCTTTGGCTTTTGGGATCTTTTTCACCATCAGAAAAAGTAAAAAGTATAATTTACCAATTTGGACAACGGCTACAAAAAAGATGCTTTTTAATTTGGCAATTCCATTAATGGCTGGCGGAATATTTTGCTTAGCGCTGATTTATCATAAAATTTTTATTTTGGTATCGCCAACAACTTTAATTTTTTACGGATTAGCCTTGATAAATGCTGAAAAATATACCTTTTCTGATGTTAAATATTTAGGTTTTAGCCAGCTTATTTTGGGATGTATTTCGTTATTTTTTATTGGATATGGATTGGTTTTTTGGATAATTGGGTTTGGAATTTTGCATATCTTGTACGGACTAATAATGTTCAAAAAATATAAATAAACCAATGGGAATCATTGATAAATTAAATAAGGATTTCGAAAGCCGCGTCAGATTAGGGATTATGTCTATTTTGATGGTCAATGAATGGATTGACTTTACAGAAATGAAAACGCTTTTGAATATCACTGATGGTAATTTAGCAAGCCATTCTACAGCTTTAGAAAAAGCAGAATATATAGAAGTTAAAAAAGAATTTGTGGGTAAAAAGCCCAAAACATCCTATAAAGTAACCGATAGAGGACGTGCAGCCTTTAAAGAACACCTAAATAGTCTTGAAAAATTAATGAAATCTAAATAACCAAAATTTTTTATCTAAACACTTTGAAATACAAAGTACTTTTAAATTCAACAATTATGAAAAAACATCATTTTATCTTAGTTTGCAGTTTAATATTTACACTGCTTTTTTACAAAGAATCAATAGGAGTAAACCTTGCTATTTTTGGACTGGTTTTGACAGGCTTGATTTGTTATTTCTTTCAGGATCGGTTTACAGATCGTTCCCATTTAGTTTTAGTAATTACCGCTATTTTATCGTGTCTGGCTTTTGCATGGTATGGCGATTTTGTGTCTTTTCTGGCTATGTTTCTGTCAATCGTTTTTTTGCAGTTTAAAACACATGAGGTACAGCTTAAAATACTACAGGTTTTTCCACTTGTATTTTTAAACGGAATTACAACGTTAGGACGTGTTTTTATGTTTAGCCAATGGCTTCCTGAAAGTAAAATCCATAATAATTTCACTAAAAAACTAATTGCTTATTTTATTATACCGATCATTTTTGTGGCACTATTTTTTACAGTTTATTCTTTTGGAAGCGATCATTTTTCTTCACTTTTTACAGATTATCAATTAGATCTGGATATCTGGCAATTGTTTGTCATTACTGTTTTAGGATTTTACATTTCATTTACTTTTTGGAACTATTGGATTCCCGAAGTTTCGTATGATTTAAATCCAAAATTAAATAATGAATTCTCAGATAAAGAAAAGAATACAAACGAAAATACATTCTCGTTTCTTGATTTAAATTTTGAAAGAAAAAGCGGCGAAATCACCCTATTGCTTTTAAACCTAATGCTTTTAGTTTTTATTGTAACCTATAATTACGAACAATTTTTTGAAGTAATCGAGGCGTCAAAATTAAGTGCAGACACACATGAAAGAGTAAATGCAATTATTTTTTCGATTGTTATGGCGGTTGGAGTGATTCTTTTTTATTTTAAAGGAGGATTTAATTTTGATAAAAAAGCAGCAAATCTAAAACGACTTTCTAAAATATGGATTGTATTAAACGGAGTTCTAATTTTGAGCACGGCTATAAAAAATTCAGAATATGTTTCATTCTTCGGATTAACCTATAAACGATTGGGAGTATATGCATTTTTGATTTTAGCCATAATAGGTTTAATATATGCCTTTTTAAAAATCACCAAGCAAAAAACAAACGCCTATCTTTTTAATCAGATGGTTTGGTATTTTTACGGTACAGTACTTTTATGCAGTTTCTTTAATTGGGGAAATCTAATTACAAATTACAACATCTCGGTAAATAAAGGAGTCGAACCAAGGTTTTTGAGCGGTCTGAATTTTAATGACGAAACCAGAAGAGAATATTTTTCACTACATAAATTCGATGGACAATACAATGAAATTCAAAGAGAAAATGAAATTGAGAAATATCAAAATGAAACCGTTTTATCGAAGGTCTTGTATTATGAGTTTTTAAACAGTAATAAAAAATAAATCACTAAATCCCATTCTGTTTTGAATGGGTTTTTTTTTTATCACAGCATATGTAGTCCATTCTTTACCAAAGATTTAATCAAATAATTGTTAATTAATACAGTTATTACAAAGGGGTTAAATCTTATTAAGAAAATGTTTACTATATTTGGATTCCAAAAAACAATGTTTTTTTGATCATTTTATATTTGTTTAATTAGAGTATTTCTTAAAAATATAGATAATCATTAACGTTTAACCTAATAACAAAAACCCATGACAAAAACTACCCTTTATTCACCAACTGAAAAAATCTATCCACCTGGTAAATGTATACAAACAGAAAGCAAAAGTAAACTAACACTAAAACCTATACGTTTTCCGGAGAATAATTCAAAAATTCCTTTTGCTCCAATTGTTCAGGCTACAATAATGATAGATGGAACGTTTCAAATTAGGGCAGTTTTTTTGGTTGCACGTAAACCAAAAGGACAAGGAGAAGACGAGAAAAAAGACGAATTAAAATTTGATATTTATCAAAATTGGTATGTTGATCTTCGTGGACAACGCCAGCTGCAGTTTTTTATAGCGTATGATATAGATGATAGCATAGAAGAAAATTTTGATGTTTATGAAGCAAGTTTTAAAGCTGAAAAAGACCCTTATGGAGAAAAGGCATTTGCTGATATAGCAACAATTCAAACTTTTCTTTGGGATATAGACCCTGAAACTTCAAGAGGAACAGAAACTACGGTACAGCAAGGAACAGGAGGAGGATACTAAGATGTAATTTTCTTTCTGCAAAAATAAATCCTATAAATAAATGCAAATATTTATAGGATTTAAATCGTGAAACATTATTGAAATTAACTTCGAAAAATAATTATAAAATATATAATGATTAAAATTAAATCATGTATTGTTTCAATAGTATTTCTTATTCCTTTTTTTCTTTTCTCACAAGACAAATATCCTGTTGACAAATTATTTAATATTGAAATTAAATTAAAAGCCAGGAAATTTGAAGAAGACATTAACTTTAATAAAGCCCAAACATTTTTCAGAGAAAAAAATTGGGATTCTACTTTAGTTTATTCTATGAAGGAGCTTAGTGCTACCAAAAATATTGAACTAATAGATTATTGTTATTACTTTAGAGCAATTAGTTTTAAACATAAAAAGCTCCTTAAAGAAGCTAAAAAAGAGTTTAATAAAGTGTCAGATAATTTTCAACATTATTATAAAGTGAAAATTAATTTAGGCGAAATTGCATTAGAACAAAATGAATTTAAGAGTGCATTGCAATATTTTCAGGAAATTGAAAAGCTTCCCGTAAATAAATTATACAATGTTTACAAGGGTAGTATTTTACATAATATAGGATTATGCTATTTGCATCTCAACGAGTTTGATAAAGCAGAAACCTATTTGTTTAAGAGTGTAAATTTACAAGAAAGAGAAAAAGACACTCTAACACTTATTGGGTCTTATATGGATCTTGCCAATTTGTATTATACACAATATAAAGACAGTCAGGCAATTCCATATTTTGAAAAAGCATATCATTTATCTAAAAAAGTAAAATCATTCGATCTGAAAAGAGCAGCAGCCAAAAATATGGCAGCGGTAGAGGAAAACAGGAAAAATTTTCCATTAGCTTTAACATATAGAAAAGAATTTGAACAATGGAAAGATTCCTTAAACGATCAAAATAAAGTTTGGGAAATTGCCGAAGTAGAAAAGAAATTTGCCGTAACACAAAAACAAAAAGAAGTAGATATTCTTGCAGCCGAGAATAAAGTAAAAATAGCCGAAAGAAACGGATTCATTATTTCGTCACTTTTGCTTTTAATATTGTTTGGAACCGGAGTTTATTTTTACCGACAAAAAATTAAAAACAGTAAAATTATTCTGGCTCAAAAAAATGAGTTAGACGAATTAAATGCCACAAAAGATAAACTATTTTCTATTGTAAGCCACGATTTAAGATCATCAGTAAATGCCTTGAAAACAAGTAACGGCAAATTGATGGAGAATCTGGAAAGTAAAAATTTTACAGAACTTGATGTTTTATTGCACAACAATAGTACCATTGCAAACGGAGCTTATAACCTGCTTGATAATTTGCTAAATTGGGCTTTATTGCAAACAAAACAAGCCTATTTTTATCAGGAATCTTTGCATTTGGCGACAATTGTACAACATGTAGAATACAATTATAAACCATTGATGTTAAATGAAAACATTACTTTTAATAACGATGTTTCTAAAGAAGATTATGTTTTTGCTGATTTAGATTCGCTGAAAATTATTATTCGAAACATGTTAGATAATGCCATTAAATTCTCAAAAGAAAACGGCACAATTTCAATTTATACAAGACCTTCATCTGAAGATTTTTGTTATTTAGTGATCGAAGATACCGGTTTGGGAATGAACGAACCAACAAGACAAGAATTACTAAAAGAAACTGTTTTACTTTCTAAAAAGAAAAATGACGATATAATAGGAACCGGATTAGGAATGCAATTATGCAAAAGCCTGATTCGTAAAAATGGAGGAAAACTCGAAATTGAAAGTGAAGAAAATGTTGGAACTAAAATTATTATAGTATTACCAAAGTTTAAAAATCATGGATAATATAAATGTACTTATTATCGAAGATACTGTCGCAGAAAGTGATGCGCTTGTAAAAGTACTTACCGCAAATAATTATAATATTGTAGGGATTGCTTCTACGTATCAGGAGGCGCTAACCATGTTTTATCAAAACACAATCGACATCGTCGTTATTGATGTTTTTTTAGATGGAAAACCAGACGGAATTACTTTTGCAGAAACCATAACTATTGTTCCAAATGGTGTAAAACCTTTTGTTTTTTTAACCAGTTCAAAAGATCGTCAAATTTTTGAAAGAGCAAAACTAACGAAACCGTTTAGTTTTTTAATGAAGCCTTTTAATGAACTTGAAATTTTGTATGCGTTAGAAATGGCAGTTGAGAAATTCTATGAACAAACCAATGTTTTTCATAGCGAAGATCAGGACACCGTAATAAGCAACGATTCTCTTTTTATCAAAAAGAATAAATCCCTAAAAAAAGTCCGAATTGAAGATATTGTTTACATCGAAGTTGAAGATCGATATTGCAATATCATTACAGACGTTGAAAAGTTTGTCATTTTAATTTCATTAACCAAAATTATTCAGCTTCTCGACACCGCTAAATTTTGCCAGACACATCGCAATTATATCGTAAATCTAAGTAAAATCGAAGAAATAATCGTTAATGATAATTTGGTTATTCTAAAAGGAAATCACAAAGTAACCTTGAGTGACAAATACAAAGACTTTGTAAAAAACTTTCGAATTTTGAGATAAGTATTTCTTTCAAAAATAAACTAAAACTAAAAAATCCTTCATGAACTGAAGGATTTTTTAGTTTTATAGAAATCAATAATCTCCTTTTTTCTTAAATCGGGGATCATGTTCTGAAATAAACTCTGTTCTTCGTTTTGGAGCTTCAGTTTTTGGTAAACTCGCTTCTTCGGTTTTACTTGAAGGTTCAATCAACTCATTTAATTCCTTAATCTCGGCATCGGTTAAATCACGATAACGACCAACCGGAATATCCAGTGAAATATTAATGATCCTGATACGTTTCAAAGCCGTTACATCATAACCCAAATACTCCGTCATTCTACGAATCTGACGGTTTAAACCCTGCGTTAAAATGATTTTAAAAGTGTATTTACTGATTTGTTCCACTTTACATTTTCTTGTAACAGTATCCAAAATCGGTACACCATTTCCCATCCGTTCAATAAAACGATCTGTAATTGGTCTGTTTACCGTAACAGTATATTCTTTTTCGTGATTGTTTCTGGCGCGCAAAATTTTGTTTACGATATCACCATCATTTGTCATGAAAATTAATCCTTCACTGGCTTTATCCAATCTTCCAATCGGAAAAATACGTTTTGGATAATTAATATAATCCACAATATTATTACGGACCTCTAGATTAGTTGTACATTCAATGCCGGCAGGTTTATTAAATGCCAGATACACCAATTTTTCATGCTTCTCAACAATCAATTTTCCGTCAATCCGCACTTCATCATCCGGTGAAACCTTAGTTCCCATTTCCGGCACAACGCCATTTATTGTTACACGTCCTTCTTCAATTAATTTATCGGCTTCACGACGAGAACAATAGCCGGTTTCTCCAATAAATTTGTTCAGACGTTTTAAATTCTCTTCCATCTTGCAAAAGTAAGCAAAAATTCAATTTTAGAGTTTAGATTTTAGATTTTAGATTGTTGGACTTCTTAGAATTTTAGATTTTCAACAATTTTGTCATTTCGACCGAAGGGAGAAATCACACACGAAAATCGACAAAGATTATTAACATTGTTTACGGAGTTTCTAATGTGATTTCTCCCTTCGGTCGAAATGACAAGCTCAAAAACCTTTGCTCCTTTGAACCTCTGCATCTTTGAACCTTTTTTAACCATGAAACTCAGAACTATCCTCAGGCGTTTCTTTCCTGTCAAACATACCATAATCACGAACAACATGCGCAATTCTTAAATGATAATCCTTAAAAATTTCATTTCGTCCTTTTGCCTGAGCATAACGATGCATTTCAAGATTTCGCCATTGTTGAATACTTTCTTCATCCCTCCAAAAAGAAAGAGATAAAACCTTTTCGGGATTTGTAAAACTCTGAAAACGTTCTATCGAAATAAATCCATCAATGTGATCTAATTCCGGACGCAAATTGGCGGCGATATCAAGATATTCTTCTTTTTTTCCTTCATTAGGAATTACTTCAAAAATTACAGCTATCATAGTTTGTGTTTTAATTATAGAATTGAAATCCAGATGTTTTTCGGCAATCTGGCATTAATTAAAGGTTCATAATGAATCTTGTCTTCTAAAAGACGAATCGTTTTATATTGATCGAATAAATACCATAAAGCTTCAGTTGCTAAATTGATAGAGAAATATTTAGCCAGACAGATATGTCCGCCAATCCCAAAAGCCAGGTTTTCGTTATTGTTCATTCTTTCGATATTAAAATCGAACTCATTGTCAAACCTTTCAGCATCTCTATTTGCCGATGCAAGAACAATCAATACCGAATCATTTTTTTTAATATGGTTTTTGCCGATAAGGATATCTTCAGTTGCAATTCTTCTGGTATTATGAATTGGAGGATCAAAACGCAAAGTTTCTACAACCGATTTTTCTATTTCTATCTTCTTTGAAAAAGTTTTATTTCGAATAATTTGAAGTAATGAATTACTCAGAATTCCACGCCCGGCATCATAACTTTGAATGCATAAGCCAATAAAATTACTAATAACAATCGGAATAATTTCTTCTGCAGAAACATCGTTTTTCTCTGAAACTTTAATTAATAAAGGTTTGTAAAAAGGCAAGTCAGAAAGCTGTTTTTCGATAATAAAATATAATTTTCCGACATTATCATTAATCAGTTTTACTTGTTCATCAGTTTTTTTGGGAAGCATTATTTTGCTGAGTGCCTCTATTTTTTCAGTAATAAAATCGCAATCCTCTTCCTTAAATCTAAAACTTTTTAAAATACTTAAAACCGGTAATTTTTTGCAAACAGAATTCACCCAATCTATTTTATTCTCATATAAATCATTTTCAATCAATTGAAGAATAATTTGATTTATAGCAATAGAATTCATGTTAGAAAATAATAACATAGCAATTTCACGGGTAATTTTATGTTGAATTCCATTTGACAAACGAGTTAAATTAGAGAGAATTACTAAAGCAGTTTCATTTAGTTTTTGCTCATTATCAAGATTCACAAGAGGAATTTCGAACTTCGGATTTTTTAAAATTTGAACACAATATTCATAAGAATAAATGGCCCAGATCTGATTGATTTCATCCCAATAAACCGGATTTTTATCCAACATTCCTTTATAAATTGAATAAGGATCTGCAACATCTGACTGATGAAATAAACTGGAAGCCATATTGATTTGTTTTTAGCAAAGTTATTTAACTTTACAAGCGAATACTTCAGTTTATACTTAACTATAAAATCTAAATGGAAGATCAATTTGTAAAAACAGCAGCATTAATAGGCGATCCAACGCGCGCCGCAATTATGTGGACATTGCTCGATGGTAGAGCTTTTACTGCAACAGAACTTGCAATTGCTGCCAATACTTCGCCTCAAAATATAAGCATGCATTTGACGAAACTACTCGATGGAAATTTACTTTCTGTGGAGAAACAAGGAAGACATAAATATTATAGATTTTTAAATAAAGAAGTAGCGTACGCTGTTGAAGCAATGACAAATCTTGTTCCGAGGCCAGAAATTCGATCAAAAAAAGAAACAGATCATTATCCTCCAATAAAATATTGCAGAACTTGTTACGATCATTTGGCCGGAAAAATTGGCGTTGCTTTAAGCGATAGTTTGTTAGAGCAAAAAATAATTCTGAGCAAGAATGATACTTTTGAAATTAGTTCCGAAGGCAAAAAATGGTTCTTCGATTTCGGAATTAATTTAGGAGAAGCCCAAAAACAAAAACGAATATTCCTGAAACCGTGTCTCGATTGGAGCGAAAGACGAAACCATATCGCAGGTTCAATAGGAACATTGTTATTGAATAAAATGCTGGATCAGGACTGGCTCAGAAGAACAAAAGATTCAAGAGCCATAATTATTACCGGAAAAGGTGAGAAGGAATTATTGAAATATTTTAAGATCGTGGTTTCTTAGAATTTTAGATTGAAGATTGTAGACTTTAGCCAATCTATGTCGAGCTGCTACGTTCCTTCGACTCCGCTCAGGATGACAAAGCTAACTTTGTCCCTTTGAGCCTTTGTAGCTTTGAACCTTTAAGAAAAAAACAAAAACTCAATAACCTTGTCATACAATTCATCATCATGCATGCCGTGACCTAAACCTTTGGTTTCTATAAACTGGCTATTTTTCCAATTACTGGCGATTTTTTTACCTTCTTCAAAAGCAACAACACTATCTGAGGTGTCATGCGCAATAAAGCCCGGAACATTAAATTCTGCAGCAAATTTTTGTCCGGAGAAATCATCTATTTTAAAATTGAAACGATTAATGAATTTGCTTTCAAGAAGTGAAAACATTTTAGTATTCAAACTTAACATTGAAATATAATTGTCAATCAAAGTTTTTAAATCAGAAGGCGCTCCCAGAATCACCATTTTATTAATACTGGTATTTGGGAATAAATATTGATGATAAACACAGGCAGCTCCGCCAATAGAGTGACCAATAATTATTGTTGGCTGGTATTTTTCTACTGCTTTATTGATAAATTCGGCATAAAGCGGAATATTAAATTCTTTACCGCTGCTTTGTCCGTGTGCCGGAGCATCGATCGCTATAATAGTGCTTCCTGATTTTTGAAGATGAGGCAGCGTTTTTTTCCAGCGGGAAGCATTGCTTTCCCAACCGTGAACTAAAAGTATTTTGGTTTCATTTCCTTTCCAGATATAAGTCTGAAAATGATGTTCGTTATGATGAAACGTTTCTGTCTCTGTGTTTCTTAAAAATTTAGGTAAACTGTCTTTCTGTAATCTTCCAATTCTTGGCTGACTAAAAAGAGCGTAAGAAAGTGCAACAGCTTTTTGTGGGCGAACATAACTCAAGAAGTTAATATATTGTCCAACCGATTTTAATGTAATGAAACGAATTCCTTTTTTAATTCCCAAAACTTAATTTTTTTCTAAAGGTAAAAAATAAGATTTTAAACTTCGTAAAAAAAAAATTCCCACAGATTAAAAGATTTACACAGATTATAAATCACTCAAAAAGTAAAATAATCTTTCTAATCTTTTTAATCTGCGGCAAAAAATAATGATAAAAAAAAGTCCCGATTAAATCGGGACCTGATATTTAGAATTTAGAGAACAATTGCTCCATTTTTTCTTTTTCTTCTTCAGCTAATGCGCTGTCAACCAAAATTCTTCCAGAGTGCTCATCAGTAATGATTTTCTTTCTTGAAGCAATTTCTACTTGAGTTTGTGGCGGAATAGTAAAGAATGATCCTGCAGAAGCTCCTCTTTCGATAGAAACTACAGCTAAACCATTACGAACGCTGCTTCTGATTCTGTTGTAAGCAGCAAGCAATCTCTCTTCAATTTGACCTGAAAACTCAGCAGATTTCTCAGATAAGAAGATTTCTTCTTTTTGAGTTTCGGCCATAATAGCGTCAAGTTCAGATTTTTTATGTTTTAAATGCGAACTTTTTGCGTCAAGTTTTTCTTTTAAGTTAGAAATAACTTCTTTTTTATGTTCGATAGAAGCTTTCATTTCTTTGATTTGCTTTTCAGCCAATTGAATTTCTAATTCCTGAAATTCAACCTCTTTAGTCAAAGAATTAAATTCTCTGTTATTACGAACTGATTCTTGTTGTTTTGTGTATTTTTTAATAACCTCTTTGTGCTCATCAATAGCATTTTTCTTTGCTTTGATAAGATCCTCAATCACCTCAAGTTCACTTTTCAGTTTCTCTGAACGAGTGCTTAAACCTGCAACTTCATCTTCTAGATCTTCCACTTCTAAAGGAAGTTCTCCTCTTACGTTTCTGATTTCGTCAATTCTAGAGTCAATAAGCTGTAAATCGTATATTGCTCTTAACTTGTCCTCAACACTTAATTCTTTCGTATTCGCCATATTCTATAAGTACTTAACTGGATTTGTATTTTCTTCTGATAAAATGATTGCAAAATTAAGGATTTTTTTTCGAAGATAATCAACAATATAGTTTTTTGTATAGCGTTCGCTCTCAAAATGACCAATATCTGCTAAAAGTAACTTGTTTTCGGCTTCGTAAAACTGATGGTATTTTAAATCGGCAGTTAAAAAAGCATCAGCTCCGGCTATAATTGCATTTTTTATGGCAAAACTTCCTGAACCTCCCAAAACAGCAACTTTCCTGATTTTTTTTCCTAAAAAAGCAGAATGACGAATTCCATCAGCAATCATTTTATCTTTTACGAAATTTAAGAACTCTTTTTCATCCATTTCAGTTTCAAATTCACCAATCATTCCTAAACCAATATTTTGATGAGAATTTAGAAGATCATAAATTTCATAAGCCACTTCTTCATAAATATGACTTGCAAAAAGTGCTTTTAAAATCCTGGATTGCAAATGTTTTTCAAACGTAACTTCAATTTTTATTTCTTCGGTTTCAGTCAATTCGTAACGTTCTCCAATTACCGGATTGCTTTCAGAATTTCCTTTATAAGTTCCAGTTCCGTTGGAGTTAAAACTGCAATTTTCATAATTTCCAATATTTCCAGCGCCGGCATCAAACAAAGCCTGACGTACTTTTTGAGCATTTTCAGGAACAGTGTAAGTCACTAATTTTTGAATGAAATTCTGTTTCGGAATCAAAACTTTCGTGTTTGTCAAGCCTAAAGCATCACAGAAAATTTTATTAACGCCAGCCGAATGATTATCTAAAGCGGTGTGAACAGCATAAATCGCAATGTCATTTTTGATCGCTTTTAAAATCGCACGTTCAACATAATTTTTGCCAGTGATTTTTTTGATTCCGGAAAACAAAATCGGATGAAAACAAACGACCAAATTGCAGTTTTTACTAATCGCTTCTTCAATTACGTTTTCTAAAGCATCGTGACAAACTAAAACTCCGGTGCTTTCGGTTTCTGTATTTCCAACTAAAAGCCCAACATTGTCAAAATCTTCGGCGTATGCCAAAGGAGCCATTTCTTCAAGAACTTCTATTATATTTTTGATTTTCATTTTTAAAGTTTCAAGTTTCAGGTTTCAAGTTTTTTGAGATCAAAACCTGAAACAAATTAACGAAAAATATTATAATTAGATAAATTCACTTTTTTTGAAAAGTTTGTTCTTTGGTTTGATAAATTGTTACTGTTGGTAATAATTCTTATTACTAACATAATGTGAATTTTGTATCTTTGTATTTAAATCAAAAACTATGAAAACACTAACCGTAAAAATAAACGAACGTACAAAGATAGGGAAAGCTTTTATCGCTATGTTTGATAGTTTTAAAGATTTTGACGAAATTGAAATTATTGAAACAGATTCGAAAAAACTCCAAAAAGAAAAAAGCATATATACTCCTGAATTTATTGCGAAAGTTAAAAAAGCAGAAGAAAATATTAAAAATGGCGAAACAACAAGGTTAGATCCGAAAGATATATGGGGAAGTTTAGGGTTGAAGTAACTAAAATTGCAAATCAGGATATTGAAAAACATAAAAAATCAGGAAATAAAATTTCTATTAAAAATATTGCTAAAATTTTAATTGATCTCACAGAAAATCCATACGAAGGATTTGGAAGTCCTGAACAACTAAAGCATGAATATTCAGGATTATGGTCGCGACGAATTAATCAAAAAGACCGATTGATTTACCGTATTGAAAACGAAATTGTAACTGTTTTTGTAATTTCAGCCATGGGACATTATTCTGATAAATAATTCTATGAACTTACTTCGAAAAATACTTTTTCCGTTTGCCATATTATATGGATTCATTACTTCAATCAGGAATTTTCTTTTTGATAAAGAAATTCTAAAATCTACTTCGTTTGATATTCCGGTTATTGCCGTTGGAAATTTAAGTGTTGGCGGAACTGGGAAAACCCCACAAATTGAATATTTAATTCGGTTATTATCGAATCAATATAAAGTTGCCACTTTAAGTCGTGGTTATAAACGAAAATCGGAAGGTTTTGTTTTGGCTGATGCAACTTCAAACGCTGCCGTTTTGGGAGATGAACCTTTTCAGTTTTATCAAAAATTTCCAAATATCCAGGTTGCGGTTGATGCAAACAGAACTAATGGAATTACACAATTGCTTTCGCAGAAAATAAGACCTCAAATAATTTTACTTGATGATGCTTATCAGCACAGAAAAGTAAAAGCTGGGTTTTATATTTTACTGACTTCTTATGGTGATTTATATTCTGATGATTTTATGCTGCCAACCGGAAATTTGCGTGAGAGCAGGAGAGGAGCCAATCGCGCCAACATCGTAATTGTAACAAAATGCCCGAAGAATTTGTCTGATGAAGAACAAAGTGAAATTTGGAAGAAATTGAAATTAACCCCTTCACAGCAATTATATTTTACTTTTATAGATTATGATGATGCCATTTATGGTAAAGACGAAAAAATTGCTGTAAACGAAATCAAAAATGAGTCAAAATTGCTTTTGGCAGGAATTGCAAAACCAACGCCATTTTTTAATTATCTGAAAAATGAAAATGATGAATGTCTGACCTTTCCTGATCATCATCATTTTTCTGAAAAAGATTTAGATGAAATTCAATATAAAGCGCAAAACAAAAAAATCATCACAACAGAAAAAGATTATGTTCGCCTAAAAGATTCTAAATTGATTTCGCAACTGTATTATCTTCCCATCAAAAGTACTTTTATCAATAATCAGCAAAATTTTGATGCAACAATTTTTAATTATGTTAAGATTAACTTAGAATCTTAGTAACTCAAAATTTGAGCAACTTTTAAAAAAAAACTAATCAAAAAACTTAGCAATTGTGCTGTAAAATTCGTCAGGAACGAAAGGTTTTGTAATTACGTCATTCATGCCAAATGCTAATAACATGTCTCTGTTTTCGTCAAGCGAAATAGCTGTTAAAGCAATAATTGGAGTAGTTTTATCAAATTCCCTAATTTGTTTGGTAGCCGTTGTTCCGTTTATTCCCGGCAAATGAACATCCATCAAAATCATATCAAAGTGTTTTACTTTTAAAAGTTCTACAGCTTCTTCGCCATTATCGATTATCTCGCAGCAAATCGCTTTATTTTCGAGCATTTTTCGGGTAATCATCTGATTGATTTTATTATCTTCAATCAACAAAATCGATTTGTGTTTTAATTGCGTATCATTGTATAGTTTTACTTCTTCAACCTTTTCCATTGGTTCATTATTAATACTAAAATCCAGTTTGAAAGTAAAAGTAGAACCTTTTCCAACCTCGCTTTTTAGTTTAATTTCTCCGCCTAAAAGTTCGATTAGTTTTTTTACAATAGTTAATCCCAAACCTGTACCGCCATATTTTCGATTTACTTCTATAGAACCTTGTGAGAAACTTTCAAAAACAGTCTGCAATTTATCTTCAGGAATACCAATTCCCGTATCTACAATTTCAAAATAAATAGTTGCGTTTTCTTCGGTTTTAGCGAATAATTTGGCAATTACATTCACATGTCCGTTTTGAGTAAACTTTAAAGCGTTATTGATTAAATTAAGTATAATTTGAGAAACTTTAGTTGGATCGCCAATTAAATTGTCCGGAATTGTTTTGTCTATTTCAAGATTAAAATAGTTTTTATTGGCAGTAGCTAATTCTTTTAAGGAACCCTGAATATTAAAAAGTAATTCTTTTAAGTTGAAAGTAATGTTTTCTATTTCGACTTTTGTAGAATCTATTTTATTTATCTCAAGAATTTCATTGATAAAAGTGGTAAGATAATTTCCGGAAAATTTTAGGGATTCGAGGTATTTTAATTGTTTTTTCTTCGGACTATCTTCAAGAAGTAAATGTGTGATTCCGTTTATAGCATTCAGAGGAGTTCGAAGCTCGTGACTCACAGTTGATAAAAACTCAGATCTGGCTTTTGATGCTTTTTCGGCTTTGTTTTTAGCCAGAATTAATTCTTTGTTTTTTTCTCTTAAAAGTAAATTATTCTGGTTCCGGATAATATTGTTTTTATATAACGCTAAACTCAAAAGTGATAAAATTGATATTAGAGCAATGGCCAGAATGCTGATAAGTTTAGAATACCGATAGGTTTTTAATTGGATTTTTTCTTCGCTTTCCCGTTTTAAAACATTGTTCAGCGATTGATTTTTTTTGAATCTTTCAAATTCATTCAAATCTATTTTGGCATTCTTTAGCTTTAAAATATAATTCTCTATTTGATAATGTTCGTCAAGATAAGAGTAGGCGAGATCAAAGTTTCTGTTTTCTTTGTAATACTGACTTATTGCAAGTACAATTTTTGATTTTTGAATTAAATCTGTGGTTTTTGAATTGAGTTCTAAAGCATTATCATAATAAATAATGGCCGAATCGTTTTGTTTGAGCTGTGTTTCGATTAAACCAAGCTGATAATATGAATCGACTTTAGTTTTTAAAATAGAATGATTGTCAGGTTTTTTGGTTATTGCTTTGAAGGTATTTATGGCCGCTTTTAAATCATTATTAGTTTTAAACGCCATCGCTTTTTGATAGTTTAAAACTTCGGCACTATCAACAATATTTAGCTTTTTAAATAGCGTATGTGCTTTTTTATAATAAATATCGGCTGTTTGGTGATTGCCTTTTGCAGTGTTTGTGACACCAATATAATGCAGTGCTAGGGCTTTGGTACAAGTAGGTTTTACATTATCAAACAATGAAACACTTTTGTGAAAGTTTCGTAAGGCATCTTCGTATTTCCGCTGATTGTAGTAAATTTTTCCAAGCTTAAAAGTTTGATTGGCTAAACTTTCAGGTTTGTGATTGGTTTCGCAAAAAGCTATTGATTTTTTAGTGAAAAAAATCGCCTGACTGTATTTTTTAGTTTTAAGATTGGTGTTGGCTAACTTGTTATAATAGGAAATACTATCTATATTCTGTCTAGTTTGAGAATACAAAATTGAATTAAAAAAACTAATTAGAATTAAAAGGTGGTATTTCATGTATTGCAATGCTTTTACAATGAATTTATGTTTTTCTCATCAGTAAAATCAAATCTATTAATCGTGATGAATAGCCAATTTCGTTATCGTACCAACCAACCACTTTTACCATTTTATCGATAACAGATGTTAGTTGTGCGTCGAATAAGCACGAATTTGTATTGCCAATTATATCAACCGAAACGATCGGATCTTCTGTGTAATCTAATATTCCTTTTAAACTTGTATTTGAGGCTTTTTCGAATGCTTTGTTAATCTCTTCAATAGTTACGGCACGCTTTACATTAAATGTAATATCAGTTAATGAACCATCAGGAACCGGTACACGAATTCCGCAGCCACCTATTTTTTCATGCAATTTAGGAAAAATTTTTGTTAATGCCTTAGCTGCACCTGTAGTTGTTGGAACAATTGACTGACTTGCGCCTCTCGCCCTGCGTAAATCCTTATGTGGCTGGTCGTGAAGACTTTGGTCTGTCGTGTAAGAATGTATCGTTGTTATGTACGCTTGCTCGATTCCGCATAATTCATCGATAATTTTTATCATCGGAGCAGCGTTGTTTGTCGTACAGCTTGCATTTGAAACAATAGTTTCGGTCCCGTCTAAAATATGTTCATTTACTCCTAAAACAACAGTTTTTATAGTATCAACTTCTGATGGAGCTGAAAGTATTACCCTTTTTGCTCCGGAAATAATATGCGCATTTAATTCTTCGTGTGTTTTATATTTCCCGGTTGATTCTATTACGAAATCAATATTGTGATTTTTCCAGTCCAGATTTGAAATCTTTTTTTCATGAAAAAATAAATAATGTTTTCCATCAACAATAATGCTTTCTTCGTCGTGGCTTACTTTAAAAGGCAAAACACCATGAATACTGTCGTACTTAATTAAGTGCGACATGGTTTTATTATCAGCAATGTCATTGATCGCAACAACTTCAATTTCAGGATGGTTTAAAAGGAGACGGAATAAATTTCGGCCAATTCTTCCAAAACCGTTAATAGCAATTCTAGTTTTCAATCTCTTTGTTTATTTGTTTAATCGTTCAGCTGTTTAATCGTTTAATTACCAGTGCGATTAAACAATTAAACAGTTAAGCAAATAACCTTTTTATAAAATATGTTTTTGTGCTTTGTATGAAGAACGAACTAATGGTCCGCTTTCGACATGACGGAAACCTAACTCTAAACCAAATTTTTCATATTTAGCAAATTGGTCCGGCGTAATAAATTCCTTTACAGGTAAATGTTTTTTACTTGGCTGTAGGTATTGGCCAATCGTAACAACGTCAACATTTGCATTGCGTAAATCTGTCATGGTTTGAAAAACTTCTTCTTCAGTTTCTCCAAGACCTAACATGATTCCGGATTTTGTTCTGTTGATTCCTTTTTCTTTTAAATAACGTAAAACTTCAAGACTACGATCGTATTTTGCCTGAATACGTACTTCACGTGTTAAGCGACGAACTGTTTCAACATTATGAGAAACCACTTCAGGATTTGCTTCAACAATTCTGTCAAGATTTCTTTCGATTCCCTGAAAATCCGGAATCAAAGTTTCAAGCGTAGTATTCGGATTCATTCTGCGAATAGCTTTCACAGTTTCTATCCAGATAATAGAACCGCCATCTTTTAAATCATCTCTGTCAACACTTGTAATTACAGCGTGTTTAATATTCATGATTTTTATTGAACGCGCTACTTTTTCAGGTTCGTCCCAATCTACGGTTTCAGGTCTTCCGGTTTTAACACCGCAAAATCCGCAGGAACGTGTACAAACGTTTCCTAAAATCATAAAAGTTGCCGTTCCTTCGCCCCAGCATTCACCCATATTTGGGCAGCTTCCTGAGGTACAAATAGTATTTAAGCTGTATTTATCAACTAAACCGCGTAGTTCAGTATATTTTTGTCCAATTGGAAGTTTTACCTTCAACCATTTAGGTTTAGCAGTTGGTATATTTTCAATGATTGTTTCCATATATCAAAATTCAAAGTACAAAGATAAGCAATGTAGTTTATTTGGAGATTCGTTTATAATTTAATTTAAAACCGGATTTCTATACAACCGTTTTAATAATTGTTTCATTAAGATGTTAAAATATTATGTTTAAAAATGCTAGAATGATCTAAAGTTTTCTTTTTTCCATCTTTTATTCTGAAAAGATGAATAATTGTGACAGTTGTTTGATTCTTACTCATTTAAAATTTATACCTTTATTTGTTAAAAAATAAGTGAACAAGGGTTAAAATGATATTTTCTTAATAGTACATTTGTTGTTAAATTGTAATTATAAAAAACATGAAAAAGAATTTAATTGTAATAGGAGTTTTATTTGCCTCGTTTGGAGTTACTAAAATGAATGCGCAAATTAATTTTGGAGAAAAAGCAATAGGAGCTGTTCAAAAAGGTGTTACAGGTTTTACTTTCAGTAACGCCGATGCTGCCGCATTATCTAAAGCTGCGGTTGATAAAATGGATACTGAAAATGAAGTCGCTGCTGCAACAGATGGATACGCTATAAGATTGAATAGAGTTTTTGGAAAACATACTACCGGCGATGGCTATACTTTAAACTATAAAGTATACAAATTAAAAGAAGTAAATGCCTTTGCTACCGCAGATGGAAGCGTTCGTGTATATTCAGGATTAATGGATATTATGGATGATAATGAATTGCTTGCTGTAATTGGTCACGAAATTGGTCACGTTGCAAATCATGATTCTCAGGACGCTATTAAAGCGGCTTATAAAAAAGAAGCTTTAATGGATGCGGCGGCTTCACAATCAACAACAGTTGCAAGTGTTACAGATAGCCAGTTAGGAAAAATTGGAAGCTCTATTATTGATAGTAAATTTAGCCGTAAGCAAGAAGCTGAGGCAGATTTGTTTTCTTATAATTTCTTGAAAAAGAATGGTTATAATATAAATGCAGAAGAATCTGCTTTCAGAATTTTGGCAAAAATGAGTGAAGGAACCCAAGCTTCATTTATTGATCAAATGATGAGTTCGCACCCGGACTCTAAACAAAGAGCTGATGATGCTAAGAAAAGAGCAGAGAAAGATGGTGTTTATAAAGCTTATGTACAGCAAAAAATTGTAAATACTGCTCCGGTTGTAAAAACAACAACAAAAAAGACTACAACTACTAAAAAAACAACAACCACTAAAAAGAAATAATTTCTAATTTAGTCAAAAATAAAACCCGACAAATTTTTAAAATCTGTCGGGTTTCTTATTTAATAAATTATCCTAAAACGTGATGTGCCAATACTTTTTGCACTTCATACACATTTACAGATTTAGTAAACTGCTTTACAATACTTGGCTGTAACTCACTTGAAACCCAAATTTTTAATTCGGCATCAAGATCAAAAGTTCCGGCAGTTTCTACGCTAAAACGAGTAATGCTTTTATAACTAATTGATTTATATTCTGTTTTACTTCCCGTTATTCCTTGTACATCAACAAGAATTAATCTTTTATTAGTAAAGATAAAAGTATCACGAATTAATTTAAATCCCATTTCTACTTCTTCGTTATCAGTTAAAAGCTGACCGTATTTTTTAATTAAATCTTCCTGACTAACTGCGCCAGCGTTACCAAGAAGTGCTGAAAATATTCCCATTTTATTGATTTTTTTGTTTTAATGAATTTCTTTTTCTGTATTGTAAAAGTAATTAAAATAAAAAAAATGAAGTTGTTTTTTACCATTAAGAGATTAAGAAATAGTAAGTAAAGTTTTGTGCTATTTTAATTAGCTGTAATGTCGCTAAGCCACAAGTTTTTTGTTTCACGCAGATTTTAAAAAGATTTAAGCAGATATATGCAGATAATTTTATAATTGATTTTTAATTAAAAAATCTGCTTAAATCTTTTTAAAATCTGCGTGAAATAATTTAAGCCCATAAAAAAAGCAGAACCTAAATTCTGCTTTTTGTTTTTTTATTCTGCTTCTGTTTTTATTGTAATTGGAAGATTATATGCAGTTCGTACTGCTTTACCGTTTAAGATTCCCGGACTCCATTTTGTTTTTAATGATTTTAAAACTCGAATAGCTTCTTTGCCAACTCCGTAACCAGGATCATTTCTCACCATGATGTCAGTTATAGAACCATCTTTTTCGATTACAAATGAAACGTACACTTTTAGTGTTCTTTCAGCATCTAATTCTGGTCTTGTAAAATTGTTTCCAACATAAGCATAAAACTTCGCCATTCCACCTGGAAATTCAGGCATTTTGTCTAATGCAGCTGTGCTCAAAACAGAATCTCCTGTATCTGCAGGTTGAATTCCTTCTCCACCACCGTTACCAGTTGATGGCAATGTGTTAACAGAAGTTCCTGTTCCTGTCGAAGTATTGTCTACAACAGCATGGTTCTCCGTGTTTGGCGCGATATCTTGTACCGCATCCTGAGTAGCTGTAACAACCGGATTTATTAATTGTACATTAGTTGTTGGTTCTGCAATTTGTTGCTGAACAGGTGGCGCTACCGCTTCTTCTGTTTTTGGCTGTACAATAGTTGGATCTATTAATACAGGAACTATTGGCTCATCAATAATTAGTGGTCCTTGAACAATGTCAACCGCTCTGAATTTGCTAATTAGCATCGATATGCTTCCTAAAGCTGCAATTAAAAGCAACGCCATAAATAGTGCTGTAATAGATGTTTTGGAACTTTCCTGGCGCAATTGATACGCTCCATACTCTTTGTTTTTGTTTTCGAAAACAAGATTGGTCCACTTGGATTCGTAGATACTAGATTTAGACATAGTTAATTGGATTTTAAGGTTAAGTAAACATTAAATCATAAGCCAAATGGATTAGTTTGTAACTAAGAACGGAAAATTAAAGAACTTTTTGTTTGTTAAATTAGTAATGTTTTAAGAATAAATAAGAAGATTTTTTATTCTTTATCTAAAGATAATAAATTATCTGTTACGTTCGATGATTTCTGCTAATAATTTTTTAGCTCGAAGTAATTTTACTTTTACATTGCTTAAAGGCTCATCAATCTTGAGTGCAATTTCCTGATACGTCATTTCCTGAAAGTAACGTAAATGAATTACTTCCTGATAATGCGGCTTTAATTCCTTAATACATTGCAGTAAACGCGATAGATTTTGCTCTTTAATCAAAGCATCTTCCGCCGATGGAGTAGGGTCGGCGATGTTGTAAGCTTGTTGATCTTCGGCATCTGTAATTTCAATAAAAAGATTGGTTTTCTTTTTTCGCAATAAATCAATATAGACATTTTTCGCGATTGCGATTAACCATGTATTGAATTGAAATTCAGGATTATAAGATCCTATTTTGTCAAAAGCTTTTGAGAAAGTTTCGATAGTAATATCTTCTGCAATCGTTTCGTTTTCGGTACGTTTTAGCATAAAACTGTACACTTCATTCCAATAAAAATCTAATAAAAAAGTAAAGGCAATCTGGTCGCCTTTTTTAGCTTTCTCTATTTTAGAATTTATTTCCAATGTACAGGTTTTGAAAAGATATTAGTTATAAAGATATTAATTTGTGTGAATATAAGCATGATTTCAACAATAGGAAACCAAATTTTAAGATCTCTCTCTCTAAATTTTCCGGCAGAAAATCCCATTACAATCCACACAATTGTGTAACGGGTTGCCAATAGTGCCACTACGGCGATCCATTGAAATTGGAAAGCCAGTAATACTATAACTGTTAAAAAGAAGAATAATTGTGAACTATAGAAAAGACCCAATTGCATTTTGTCAAAAAACTTGTAATAGTTTGCTGTAGAGGTATGTCTTCTTTTTTGAATAAACCAGGCTTTGTATGATTCTTTTGGTTTAGAATAAGTGAAACTTTCAGGACTATAAGCAATCGTGGTATTGGCTTTTGTTGCAGCTTGATTTATAAATAAATCATCATCGCCGGAACGAACCTGAATATGATCTATAAAACCGTTTACATTAAAAAACTCTTCTTTTTTATAGGCTAAATTTCTGCCAACTCCCATGTATGGTAAACCTGATTTTGCCCATGAAAAGTATTGAACAGCAGTAAGTATAGTTTCAAATCGGATAACTTTATTTAATAAAGAATTCTCCTTTTTTTCATAACCGCCATATCCTAAAACAATCGTTTTTTCTGTAGTAAATTGCGAAGCCATAGCAGTAATCCAGTCTTTTGAAGTTGGATAACAATCAGCGTCGGTAAACAATAAATATTCTTTTTTAGACGCTTTTATTCCTAACGTTAACGCATATTTTTTATTTCCCCAAAAAGCTTCGTTATTTTGTACTTTAACCAAACGAATATTGGAATATTTTTTTTCGTATTCTTCAAAAACTTCCAGCGTTTCGTCGCTTGATGCATCATCAATTAATACGATTTCAAAATCAGGATAATTCTGTTCTGCTAATAACGGAATATAATTTGTAACGTTTTTTTCTTCGTTTTTAGCACATACAATTACAGAAACAGGAATGTTTTTTGGCGTAATAGTTTGTGGTTTAGCAAAAGCAAATTTGCCAAAAACACCAAGATAATAAAAAAGCTGCACAACAACTATGGCAATAAAAAAGTAAAATATATATATAAGCATCTGATTTTAATGTCTTTTAATTTTTCAATCTTTCGAGTGCAAATGTACTTATGAATTCCTAATTTTCAACGGTTAATACCAATTTACTTTCGGCATTTCGACATTTCTTTCGCAACAGCAATAGACTGAGGGTTTTCAGTTTTTTCCAGTTCGGAGATTATATTTTTATAATTGTGATCATCGCGGTTTTGAGACAGCTTTTTAGTGGCCTGGATTTCATCAATTTCAATCTCAAAACCAAAAATTCCTCTGGCTTCACGCATTGTTTTTACTGATAAATCTTCGACCCTAACTGGGTTTACTGAATTAGCTTCATACTTGTCAACCAATTTTTTGAGTTGTTCTATCGTCGCCGTTTCATCTACAATCTTTATTCGTCCATAAACATGTACGGCTATATAATTCCATGTTGGTACATTTTCATGATCATACCATGATGAAGAAATATAACTATGCGGACCAGTAAATACAACTAAAACCTGATCATTTTCGGCAAAACCTTCAGCTTGCGGATTTAATTTTGAAATATGTCCTTGCAGAATTTCTTTTCCGTCAGCATTCAATTCAAGTTCTATCGGAATATGCGTTGCACATAATTTTCCGTTCGTCTGATTAATCAAAATCCCAAAACTATTTTCTTTCAAAAAAGCTCTGATTGATTCCGGATCTTCATTTTTGTATAAGTTAGGTGTATACATTTTTGGTAGTTTTATTTCAAAGATTTCAAAAAAAATTAAATCACATTAACTTCAGCTTCAATATGAATTCCAAAAATTTCAAAAACAGTTTTTTGAACATCTCTCGAAACAGCTAAAATTTCCTGTCCAGTTGCATTTCCATAATTGACTAAAACCAAAGCCTGATTTTTATGCACTCCGGCATCTCCAAAACGTTTTCCTTTAAAACCGGCTTGCTCAATTAACCAGCCCGCCGGAACTTTTACTTCCGTTTCAGAAACTTCATAATATTTCATTTCAGGAAACTTCTGGTGGATTTTTTCAAAATCAGATTTCAATAAAATCGGATTTTTAAAGAAACTTCCGCTATTTCCAAGCTCTTTCGGATCCGGTAATTTACTTTGTCTGATGGCAATTACCGCGTTACTCACATCTTTTAAAGTTGGAGTTGTAACATTGTTTTTAGCCAATTCAGCCGTAATATCTCCGTATGAAGTATTGATTTTATGATTGTGTTTTGTCAGTTTATAAACTACTGATGTAATAATATATTGATCTTTAACGTCATTTTTAAAGATACTTTCTCTGTAACCAAAATTGCATTCAGGATTTGTAAAAGTTTTCATTTCCTGAGTTTCGATATTCATTGCTTCACACGAAACAAAAGTGTCTTTTATCTCTGCTCCGTAAGCGCCAATATTCTGAACCGGAGTTGTACCCACATTTCCCGGAATCAATGACATGTTTTCTAAACCTCCAAAATTGTTTTCGATGGTATAAAGTACGAAATCGTGCCACGTTTCGCCGGCCTGACTTTCGACCCAAACAAAATCATCGTCTTCTTTAATGATTTTTTTGCCTTTTAAATCAATATGAATTACCAAAGCATCGATATCTTTTGTTAAAAGCATGTTGCTTCCGCCTCCAAGAATAAATTTTTTCTCGTTTTTGTTTTCTTCTAAAATAGTTTTCAATTCAGCAACTGAATGTACAGCAACGAATTGTTTTGCTTTGGCTTCAATGCCAAAAGTATTGTAGTTTTTTAAAGAAAAATTGGATTGGATTTCCATAAATAAAAGGCTTTTAAATCTGAGTTCAAAAGTAAGAATTATAATTTTGTCTAACCGCAAAGAGCGCAAAGTTTTACGCCATGCTCGCAAAGCTTAGCAAACTCTGCGTAAAACTTTGCGCTCTTTGTGGTAAATTAATTTCGAGAATCCAGCAACTCATGATATTTATCTGAAATGACCTTCATATTAATATCATAATTAGCATTCTCTTCAACAAATTTTCTGTTTTCTAAAATGGCGTTATTTCGAGATTCAGTATTTTCAAAAGACCAGATCAATTCTTCTGCCAGTATTTCGACATTATCAATTTCGATTAATTGCCCGTTTTTACGATGTTTGATCCAGCTTTGGTTTCCGGGAATATCTGAAACGACCGGATAACAATTACATGCCATTGCTTCAAATAATGATGCCGAAACGCCTTCGGTAATTGGCATGCTGATATAAATATTCGATTGTTGTAATAATTTAGGAAGTTCAGTATTCGGGATTCTTCCTGTAAAAATCACTTTGTTCTCGATGTGTAAATCTTTGGCTAAATCTTTTAAAAATTGCAAACGAGTTCCGTCGCCAACAATCGTTAACGAAAAATCAATTCCTTTTTGATGTAAAATTGCAAAGGCTTTCAAAATAGAATCATGGCGATATTCCGGTTGCAGAGAACGCGTTACAATAGCTTCAATTTTATTTGAATTAGTAACAGAAGGAGAAAAAAGTGTCAAGTCAATTCCTTTCGGGATAACCAAAACTTTGGTCATATCTACACCAATTTCTTTCATAGAAATTGTCATAACCGGACCCCAGGCATGTATTAAATGCGCTTTTTTAAAAGCATATTTCTGAATAAATTTCTTAAAAGGCAATAAAACAGAACCTTCAGGCCATAAATCAGTTCGGCCTTGTTGCGCAATTGCAATAGTTTTAGATCCTGATAATGCGGCAAGAAAACCATAACTCGTTGTTCTTTCGGCAATAACCATATCCGGTTTTTGTTGTCGAATAATTTTCCGAATTGAAATAGGAGAGAAGAAATATTCTGCAATACGCTTAAAACGGTTGAGTTTTGAATTATTTGGAGTTTGAAGTTCCCAGGTTATAATGTCAAAATCGCCAAATTCTTTTAAACCTTTCATCCAGGTTATGGCATCGGCGCGATAAGATTCTCCCAGAAAAAGTATTTTTCTTTTCATTCGATAACTTTAGTTTTTTGCCACAGATTAAATGATTTTAAAAGATTAAATCTGTGTGAATCTACGAAATTTGTGGCGAAAATTTTTGCTTATTTTTTAAAATTCATCCGTGTCTAAAGCACGATTAATAAATTCGTTTAAAGGTTTTAAAGCGATCAGTTTCTGACTCATTTTAGCAACAAAATCTTTTTTGGTCACTTCGCTAATATCATATTTTTGAGCAGCGGTGAAGCTTTTCAATTTTAAAAACTCAATTGCAGGATGGTCTTTTTCATAACCTCTTGGTGGATTTTTGAGCGAATTATTTTCGTTGACATCTAAGCTCCCAAATTCTTTTTTGAAATTTTTATCGGCTAAAATTGCTTCTAAATCATCATGGAAAAACGCAATTTCTTTACGTACTTTTTTTAAATCTTCAGATTCCGGCGAATAGAATCCACCGGCAATGAAACTCGCGCCTTTTTCAATATGTACATAATATCCGGCACGATTTAAACCTTTCGTTCCGCCAGAGATCCAAACGCCTAAATGAGCTTTGTAAGGAGATTTATCTTTTGAAAACCGAATATCACGATTGATTCGAAAAGTACAATTTTTAACTTCCAATAATTCTAATGAAGGATCAAGTGGTTTCATAACATCAAGAAAATCACTTACCAATTGATGATAATCTTTTTTGAAAACCTCGTATCGTTTCTTATTATCCTGAAACCAATCTCTATTATTGTTGATTTTTAAATCGTCTAAAAATTGCAATGATTCTTTCGTTAGCATAGCAGTATGTATAGCAGTTGTTTTTAAGTTTTATTGAGAGCTAAATTAATGATTTTTTTTGCCACTAATTTCACGAATTTCTAAATTAGGTTTCGTTCAGCTTTGACAAAGTTTTAAACTTTGTCAAAGCTCTGATTTTAGTAAATTCATGGCAAAAAAACTTTTCACAAATTAAATATTTTATAACTCTGATGTGTTGATTTTACGATAGCTTCGGTTCGTTCCGGATGTGTATCAGAAATAAAAAGCTGTCCGAAAGTTTCGCTATTCACCATTTCGATAATTTTAGAAACGCGTGTTTCATCGAGTTTATCAAAAATATCATCAAAAAGCAATAATGGTTTTACACCACTTTGTTTTTTCAGGAATTCGAATTGAGCCAGTTTCAAAGCGATCAAAAAAGATTTTTGCTGACCTTGCGATCCAAATTTCTTTATTGGATGCGAATCAATTTCAAACGATAAATCATCTTTATGAATTCCCGCACTTGTATAATGCAAAGCACGATCTTTATTAATATTTTCGCGTAAAATAGTCAATAAGTCTTTTTCGAACAAATGACTTTCATAAACCAATTGTACCGTTTCTTCAGATCCGGTTATGGCCTGATGATGTATATTAAATATAGGTATAAATTGTTCGAGGAAATCTTTTCTCTTTTCAAAAATAGACTTTCCAAAACCATCCAATTGCTCATTATATATAGATAAGGTATCATTGTCGAAAACATGATTCAGCGCAAAATATTTCAACAAGGCATTTCGCTGTGCAATTATTTTTTGATATTGAATAAGCTGATGAAGATATGTAGAATCTAATTGCGAAATCACGCTGTCCATAAATTTACGGCGTGTTTCACTTCCTTCCACAATTAAATCACGATCGGCGGGAGAAATAATTACCAAAGGAATAAAACCAATATGATCAGAGAATTTATCGTAAGCCTTTCCGTTTCTTTTCAGGATTTTTTTTTGTCCCTTTTTTAAGCTGCAGACAATTTGTTCGGTTCTTCCATTTTTTTCTAATTCGGCATCAATAACAAAAAATTCTTCTCCATGTTTGATATTTTGCACGGCAAGCGGATTAAAATAACTTTTTCCGTAAGCTAAATGATAAATAGCATCAAGCACATTTGTTTTTCCGATTCCGTTTTTGCCCACGAAACAATTAATCTTGTTATCGAATTCAAAACTGGCTTCGGAGAAATTTTTATAATTGAATAAAGAAATTTTGTTTAAATGCATTTTTTAAGGAACTCTAAAGATAAAATTTGATGTATTTATCAATTTGATTTTTGTTTTTAGCTACAGATTAAAAATCCGGGGCTAAAATTTCAGTATTAGCTCAGAAAAATCACTTGTTGAACAGCAAAAATTTGAGGGTGCAAATTATTGAAAAATATCCATATAATAGGCTTTTAAAGGATTTAGGAGTAAATTATTTTGGTATTACGGAATTAGAAATTAACATTTAGTGAATTATTTTTTTAAAATGGATATAAATTTGCTTTTTTTTGCTTTAGTTTCAATAAAAATTTTATTTTTGCCGTTCACTAAATTAATTTTAAATGGCTACTTACAATAAAAGAGGATATAAAGCACCAAAAGAAAAGGAAGTTAAAGAAGTAAATGAAGAAACACAGGTAATCATTGACGAAAAAGACAGCACAACGGCTGGTGTTTTTTCAAAATTAGATGAAACTGCTTCAAGAACTGAGGATTGGGTTGCTAAAAATCAAAAAATCATTATTGGTTTAGTTGCCGGTATTGCAGTTGCTACTATTGGATATTTGGCTTACCAAAAATTTATCGAAGCTCCTAAACAAGACGAAGCTGCAAATGAAATGTTTGTTGCTCAACAAAACTTTCAAAAAGCGACAGACGGTGTAGCAAGCGATTCATTATACAAATTGGCTTTAAATGGTTCTGAAGGTAAATTCGGTTTCATTAAAATTGCTGAAGAATATTCTGGAACAGATGCTGGAAACCTGGCTAACTATTATGCTGGTATGGCTTATTTAAATACTGGTAAATTTGACGATGCAATTAAATATTTAGGTGAATTTAAATCTGAAGATTTAATTTTAAGCGCTTTGGCAAAAGGTGCAATTGGAGATGCTTATTCTCAAAAAAATCAACAAAAAGAAGCTCTTGAGTATTATGTAAAAGCTGCTGAATCTAATAAAAACGACTTTACAACACCTCGTTTCTTATTAAAAGCCGGAAAAACAGCTATTGCTTTAGGACAAAAAGAAGATGCTTTAAAGTATTTAACAGATATTAAAGAAAACTACGATACAACTCCGGAAGCTGCTTCTGTTGATGTATTGATTGGATTAGCACAATAAAAATTTTAGACTTTAGATTTAAGATTGTAGATTTGTATTAAAGAATCTAAAATCTGAACTCTAAAATCTTAAATATAAAGATGGCTACCGAAAATAAAAATTTATCAGAATACGATAAGAACACAATCCCAAATGCGAAAGACTTTCGATTTGGGATTGTTGTTTCTGAATGGAATGAAACCATTACAGAAGGACTTTATAATGGCGCTTTTGATGCCTTAATTGATTGTGAAGTTCCACAACAGCAAATTATTCGCTGGAATGTTCCGGGAAGTTTTGAGCTTATTTATGGAGCAAAAAAAATGCTGCAGACCCAAAATGTTGATGCAGTAATTGTTATTGGATGTGTAATTCAGGGAGAAACAAAACATTTTGATTTTGTTTGCGAAGGTGTTACGCAAGGAATAAAAGATTTGAATGTTCAAACTGATATTCCGGTTATTTTTTGTGTTTTAACAGATAATAATATCCAGCAATCTATTGACAGAAGCGGTGGAATTCACGGAAATAAAGGAACTGAAGCGGCAATTGCAGCAATAAAAATGGCATATATTCGTCAACAGGCTTCTATGTCGCATCCTTTTAATCAGCCTTTATTAGCTTCTGGCGCGATTCAAATAGAGGAAACTCCAAGAAAAATAGAAAAAGAATAAAACACAATTGTTTTAAAAATATTAAAACCTGTACTGTGTAAAAATAGTATAGGTTTTTTGTTTTTTTTATGACAGATGAAGTTCTAAAACCCAATAGAAATTCATTAAATTTGTAGAACTTGGATTTTATAACCGGAAATAAATTAACAGTATCAATCTGAGGTTTTTACAATACAATAAACTAAAATCAAAGCATAACCTTAAACCCAAATTTTTTAATGTCGAGTATTATTCAATTACTTCCTGATCACGTTGCTAATCAAATTGCCGCTGGAGAAGTGGTTCAAAGACCCGCTTCGGTAGTCAAAGAATTGCTCGAAAATGCGGTTGATGCAAGTGCAACCGACATTAAATTAATTATTAAAGATGCCGGTAAATCTTTGGTTCAGGTTATTGATAATGGTAAAGGAATGAGTGTGACCGATGCGCGTTTGTGTTTTGAACGTCACGCAACCTCAAAAATTCGTCAGGCCGAAGATTTATTTTCATTATGTACAAAAGGTTTTCGCGGAGAAGCTTTGGCTTCTATTGCGGCAATTGCACACATGGAAATGAAAACCAAGCAGGATCAGGACGAACTGGGAACTCATATTGTTATCGAAGGGAGTAAATTTATTTCTCAGGAAGTTGCTGTTTTGCCAAAAGGGACTTCATTTGCGGTTAAAAATTTATTTTTTAATATTCCGGCACGACGCAACTTCTTAAAGTCAGATATAGTTGAATTTCGCCATGTTATGGATGAGTTTCAGCGTGTCGCATTGGCACATCCAAATATTCATTTTACTTTTTACCATAACGGAAGTGAAATGTACAATTTACCCGCTGCAGGTTATCGTCAGCGAATTGTGGGTATAATGTCCGGTAAAACCAATGAAAAATTAGTTCCTGTTAGCGAAGACACCGAAATTATAAACGTTCAGGGATTTGTTTGTAAACCTGAATTTGCTAAGAAAAACAGGGGAGAACAGTTCTTTTTTGTAAACGATCGTTTCATTAAAAGCGGCTATTTACATCATGCGGTTATGGCTGCATACGACGGACTTTTGAAAGACGGCTCGCAACCGAGTTATTTTCTTTATTTGCAAGTTCCGCCAAACACGATCGATATTAATATTCATCCAACAAAAACCGAAATTAAGTTCGATGACGAACAAGCTTTATATGCTATTTTAAGAGCGTCTATTAAACATAGTTTAGGACAGTTTAATGTAGCTCCGGTTTTAGACTTTGATCGCGATGCTAATTTAGATACGCCCTATTATTATAAAGATTTAGAAGCTGAAACGCCAACTATTCAGGTTGATGGAAATTTTAATCCGTTTACCGATGATAAAACCAATCAGCATTATTCTAAATCAAATTCGAATTCAGGATCAGGTTCGGGTTCCGGATCTAATTCGTATTCAGGATATTCAAAAAGAGTTGAGCCAACTGCAAGTTGGGAGAGTTTATATGTGGGTTTAGATACAGAAAGTATCGAAAGCATAGAGAGTTCTCCTTTTACATTTGAAAATGAAGAAGTAACATCTTCCTTATTTAATGATGATGATGTTGAACAAGCGCCTCAGAAAACGTATCAAATACATAAAAAATATATAGTTTCGCCTATAAAATCAGGAATGGTCATTGTTGATCAGCAACGTGCGCACCAACGCATTTTGTACGAACAATTTTTGCTGAATATGACGGTTAATCAGGCTTCAAGCCAACAATTATTGTTTCCGTTAAATTTGTTTTATTCTTCTGATGAAATGACATTGATTGAAGAACTAAAACCTTCGCTGGAAACAACAGGTTTTGTTTTTGAGCAGGCACAAACAGATCATATTGTAATTTCCGGAATTCCGGTTAATATTACCGAAAGTGAAGTTTCGATGGTAATTGAACAATTATTAAGCGATTTGCAAGACGGAATTCCTGCCAGCAGTTACAGTCAAAACGATACAATTGCCAAATCGATGGCAAAAAGTTTAGCGGTTAAAACAGGATCTTATTTAACCGAAAAAGAGCAGGATAATTTAGTAAATGGATTATTTGCCTGTAAAGATCCCAATATTTCACCTTTTCAAAAACCAACCTTCATCACGATGCGCGTTGAAGATATAGATAAAAAGTTTGCCTTATGATGAACATAACTCCCGTAGTAAAACAATTATTGATAATTAATATCATATTTTTTATTGGCGCTCAATTAGTGCCAGTTTCTTATGAATATTTTATGTTGTATTATCCCGAAAGCGATAATTTCAGGATTTGGCAGGTGATTACACACATGTTTATGCATGCTAAGTTGCCAAATTTTGCTCATATTTTATTTAATATGTTTGCATTGTATAGTTTTGGTTCTGCACTAGAACACTTTTGGGGAGGAAAAAAATTCTTGTTTTTCTATATTTCCTGTGGATTAGGTGCTGCTTTACTTCATACAGGTGTTAATTATTTACAGTTGCAATCTTTTTTAGATTCTGTATCTACTTTAAATTTATCTAAATCTGATCTTCATTTAATTCTGAATGCTGATTTTTCATCATTATTTGATTCAAATGGTAAGATGATACAAGGTAGTGATGTCTCAGTTATTTTGAATAAGGTACATTGCACTCAGGAACAATTTAATTCATTAGTTCAGGCAAGCGGTATTGTTCAGTCACCTGTACTTGGTGCTTCTGGAGCGATTTATGGTTTGCTTACAGCTTTTGCTTTCATGTTCCCAAATGCACAATTAGGAATAATGTTTATTCCAATTCCTATAAAAGCAAAATATTTTGTTCCAGGTATCTTGGCAATTGATTTGTTTTTAGGATTTAAAGGAAGTTCTTTGTTTGGAGCAGGTGGAACGGGAATTGCTCATTTTGCTCACATCGGTGGAGCAGTTGCTGGTTTTTTTATGATGTTGTATTGGAAAAAAAATCAGTTTAATAAAAATCGTTGGAATTAATTTCTAACTTTAGGTAGTCAATTATCCCGAGTTTCGGGACCAAAAAGAAGTTTTTTATGAATATTCTGGATGATTTAAAATTACAATATAAGTTAGGAGGCATAGCGATGCGTCTTATTTATTGGAACATTGCCTGTTTTCTGATTTCACTATTCTTTTATCAATTTTCTATTGGGCAGTTTGACTTTCCTGATTGGTTGGCTTTATCATCAAATCCGGATGTGTTTATGTTTAAACCCTGGACATTTTTAACGTATGCTTTTTTTCACGACGGATTTTGGCATTTGTTGTTTAATATGATGGTATTAAATTTCGCAAGTACTTTATTTCTAACCTATTTTACTCAAAAACAATATTTAGGATTATATATTCTAAGCGCAATTTTTGCCGGACTTATCTTTGCTTTAAGTTATTATTTCCTGCATTATTCTGCATCTATTGTTGGTGCTTCGGCAGCAATTATGGCAATTTTGGTGGCTACAACAACATATCAGCCATTAATGAATATTCGTTTACTGATAATTGGAAATGTAAAATTATGGCATATAACGGCTGTAATTTTGATTTTAGATTTGATGCAGTTTCGACTTGGTAATACGGGCGGACATATTTCGCATCTTGCCGGCGCTGTTTTTGGATTTATTTTCATTAAATTGCTTCAAAATGGAACTGATTTGAGTATAGTGGTTTCGAGTATATTAGATTTTTTTACGAATCTATTCAGAAAATCACCATCGACCCCCTTCAAAAAAGTTCATAAAAATTACAATAAACCTACACAAAAACCAACATCAAAAATTGTTACGAAAGATAAAACGCAACAGCAAATTGATGAAATATTGGATAAAATTAGCCAGTCTGGCTATGATTGTTTGACAAAAGAAGAAAAAGAATTTTTGTTTAAAGCAGGAAAATAATCCGTGTAATAAAGAAAAAATGAAAAACCTGTCGTGGTTTAATAAAATAATGTTCTTTTTAAATATAGTGCTAACTGTAGTGACCTTTAGTATCTATATTCTACCTTTTCTGGCACCTAAAAGTTTTCCACTTTTATCAGTGTTAACGCTTTTTATGCCGGCGTTTTTTGTTTTAAACGGTCTGTTCTTTATTTACTGGGCAATTCAGTTTAAAAAGCGCCTTATTTTGTCTGGTTTGGTATTGCTAACCGGAATCACGTTTATTAGCAAATTTTACAAATTCTCTCCAAAAGAATATATTGAAGACGAAAAGGATTTCTCAGTAATGAGTTATAACGTGCGTTTGTTTAATGTTTTTAAATGGTTAGACCGCGATGATATTCCATCTAATATAAAAGCGTTTATAGACGAAAAAGATCCGGACATTCTTTGTGTTCAGGAATATTCAAACTCTGCTCATTTGGATTTAAAAGTGTATCCGCATCGTTATATTTTTATTGATGGCAATCAAATAAAAACCGGACAGGCGATTTTCTCCAAGTTTCCTATTATAAACGAAGGAAAAATTATTTTCCCTAAATCAGATAATAATGTCATTTTTGCCGATATAAAGCGTGGTAAAGATGTTATACGAGTATATAACATGCACTTGCAATCGATTAAAATATCTCCGGACGTTGATAAAATATCAGATGATATTGATAATGTAAACAAGCAAAAATCACAGCAGATTTATACAAGAATCAGTAAAGGATTTAGACAGCAACAAGAACAAGCTGAGATTTTTAAAGAAAATATCAAGCAATGTAAAACGCCGTATATTATTTGTGGAGACATGAATAATAGTCCTTTCTCTTATGTTTACAGAAGTATTAAAGGAAAATTAAAAGATACTTTTGAAGAAGCGGGACAAGGTTTTGGCGCAACTTATAAATTTAGATATTATCCTGCCAGAATTGATTATATATTCTCTGATAGTAAAATGAAAGTAAAGCAATTCGAAAGTTTTTCAGATTTTGAAAACTCAGATCATTATCCAATTATGGCAAGGCTTTCTATGGAATAAATTAGAATAACTTCTATTTTATTTCTAACTTCTGATTTTTCAGATAATCCATTGCAAATTTACCTTCGTTAAAAAGCAAATCCAACACGCTTAAATTGTTTATAAAGCCGTGTTTGTCATCAAATACCTGAGTGTATTTTTCGAATGCGTTTGTGTCTTTTTTACCGTTTGTCAAATACCTGAAATCAGCAACATTTTCTATTTCATGAAAATATTCTGTTGTTTTGTTAAACTCCAGTTTCATTCGTAAACACTTCGTTACAATATCAAGAACTTCCAAGTTTAAATCCATCAAAAAAGTATGTTTTTTTTCGAATACAGGGCGAATATCATCTTCAAAAAACTCAAAAAAAGGAGAACTTCTGTAAGCAGCTTCTAACGATTTAAAATGCTGTTTTTGCCAGTCAAATTCATTCTCTATCAAAACATCTTTTGTTTTTTGATGTGCTTCTTTAGAATGCTTAACAGGTATGTTTAATAACTGAATCCCGTTTGGGCTATAGATATAAGTACGGTTTCTGTTGGTTTGTTTCTGAAAATTATCTTCCATTTCAAAAGTAATATTTTCAGATTGAGCCATAACTGCAAAGTGGCTAATTGACGGAAAATAGGTAGGAAGTAATAACGAGTTCATGCTTTCTTTAGGTTTTGTTTTAAATGTTTCAGGTTTCAAGTTTCAGGCTCGTGAAGAACTTGAAACTTGAAACCTGAAACAAAAATAACTATTTTATTTTTATGCTTTATTTTCTTTTCTTTTTCTCCAGAAATATTCTCCAACAAAATAAACTGCCAGAAGTATTAGGAAATATTTAAAGTATGATTGTGGTTGTCCTTCGCCATCAACAGTGGTAAAAACTCTGCTCCAGCGAATTTTGTTGATTCCCTTACCGTTAGTATCCCAGCTTAACCAGATAAAAACCGGTTTTCCTACGATATGATCCTCCGGAACGTAACCCCAATAACGGCTATCTTCAGAGTTGTGACGGTTGTCTCCCATCATCCAGTAATAATTTTGTTTGAACGTATAACTATTGGTTTGTTTTCCGTTAATTATAAAATGAGAACCATCTAGTTCAAGCGTATTTCCTTCGTATTTTGTTATGATTTCTTTATAAAATGGCAATGACTCATTTGTTAGTGCCACTGTTTTACCTGCTTCCGGAATATAAATTGGTCCAAAATTATCCTGACTCCATTTGTTAATATGAGGAAAAATTGCATTATCGTTTCCTCTGTCAATTTCTCTAATTACAGCAGTAATTCCGGGAGTATTTTTCAAACGTTCAGCACTGGCTTCAGTTAGAGCTCTAAAATATAAAGTGTCTCTTTTTTCGTTTTTGAAACCTGCACCATCAGTAATATCCATTTCCTTCATTAAAGTTTCGAAATCGATAGGCGTTTTTCCGTCTAAAGCTACAGAATAAGAATATTGCGGTTTTGCTCTCTCAGGTAAAACTAATTTTTTGCCGTTGATAAAAACAAATCCGTCTTTTATAGACAAACTATCTCCGGGAATACCAACGCATCTTTTTACGTAATTTGACTTTTTATCGATTGGTTTAATAACGCCCGGTCTTCCTTTTGGCTCATAAAAATAGTGAACGGTATCAACAGGCCAGTTAAAAACGACAATATCGGTACGTTTTATTTTTTCAAAAGCAGGCAATCTGAAATAAGGCAATTGCGGCCAGCTTAAATATGATTTTCTTTTTATAAAAGGTATTGTATCGTGAACCATTGGCATTGCTACAGTAGTCATAGGAACTCTGGGACCGTAGTTTACTTTACTAACAAATAAAAAATCTCCAATTAGTAATGATTTTTCTAACGAAGAAGTTGGAATCGTATAAGGCTGAACCACATAAGTGTGTACTAATGTAGCAACTATAATAGCAAAAAGCAATGAACTTATTGTATCAGCAGTTTTGTTTTCAGGAGTTAATTTTCTATTGGCATTATACTCTAATTTCTGAGTATAATTTACATAATAGATATAAAATCCAAAGGTAAAAATCCCTAAAATAGTATCTAAAGTCGATTTTTTACCAAATGTTCTTAAAGTTTCTACCCAAACAACCGGAAACATAATCAGGTTGATAATCGGAATAAAAAGTAATATAGTCCACCAGGTTGGTCGGCCAATAATTTTCATTAAAACTATTGAATTATATACAGGAATTGCTGCTTCCCAGGTTTTTCTGCCTGCAGCCTGATACAATTTCCAGGTTCCAAGAAAATGAATTACCTGTACCGCTAAGAAAAATACGAACCAAAGATATAGAGTCATAATATTTTGTTTAAAGTTTCAAGTTTAGGTTTTAACCCTAAGTTTAAATCTGTTTATTTTAAGTTAAGAACATCTTTCATGCTGTAAATTCCCTTTTTACCCGCTAACCATTCGGCAGCAATAACGGCACCGAGAGCAAAACCTTCGCGATTATGAGCCGTATGTTTTAGTTCTATGCTGTCTACAATTGAGTCGTAAGTAACGGTATGAGTTCCCGGTACATCACCAATTCTTTTTGCTTCAATATGAATTTCGTTTGTTTTTGCTTCGTCTAAAGTCCAATTTGCGTAATGGCTGTTTTCAATAACACCTTTTGCCAGAGAAATAGCAGTTCCGCTAGGAGCATCCAGTTTTTGAGTATGATGAATTTCTTCCATCGTAACTTTATACGAATCGAATTGCGACATTATTTTGGCTAAATATTCATTTAATTCAAAGAAAATATTTACCCCTAAGCTAAAATTAGAACTGGAAATAAAACCACCTTGTTTTTCATTACAAAGAGCAACCATTTCATCAAAATGCTCTAACCAGCCTGTTGTACCTGAAACTACAGGAACATTAACATTAAAAGCATTTGAAATATTGGCTACAGCGGCAGTAGGAACGCTAAAATCGATAGCGACATCAGCAGTCGAAAGTCCGTCATAAGTATTGTGTTCATCTTTCTTTAAAACAATTTCATGACCTCTTTCTAAAGCAATTCTCTCGATTACTTTACCCATTTTTCCGTATCCTAAAAGAGCAATTTTCATTTTGTGTATATTTTTGATTTTTAAACAGCAATAAAGTCTGTTTAAAATTGGTAATTAAAAGTTAGTCCAACATTTGGCTTAAATGTTACATCGTTGGGATAAATTTCCGGACGCATTGAGAGTCTTTCGTTTACATTAAACTGAATCAAAGCTGCATCAACATTGGCATCAATAATGTTTAAAACATAAAAACCTACTACAAATAAGGCAGATAAATCTCTGTTTCGCTGGTAGAATTTCTGACCTGCAATAAGTCTGCTGTCATCTAAAAATTGATAATTATCGTCGTTATATCCTTCCAATCTTCGTTTGTAGGCATTTCGATAATCTTTGTATTTTCTATTGTTGTCGATGTAAAAATACATACTGGTTCCAATTGCTCCGTAAACCAACGGAATTTTCCAGTATTTTTTGTTGTATGCCTGACCTAAACCAGGTAAAATTGCCGAATAAAAGGCAGCTTTTGCAGGTGTTAGCGGGTCTATTTCTTCTAACTTAGTAGTGTCTTTAGCGACTAAAACCGTTTCTTCTTTTGCCTGGGCAAAAAGAGAGACGGTTCCTAAGAGAAAGAACAATAGACTTATGGGGACAATTTTATTCACTATCCGTTTATTAATTTTATAATTCGATTAAAGTCGGCTTCAGAATTAAAAGGAATTGTGATTTTTCCTTTTCCGTTACCAGCGACTTTTACATCAACTTTTGCGCCAAAATAATCGTTAAAAGTATTTTTTTGTGTTTCTTTAATTATAAATGAAGACTCAGCTTTTGGTTTTCCTTCGGCTTTTGGCTGTAAGCTTTCGTGATAATTTTTCACCAAAGTTTCAGTTTCACGAACAGATAAATTCTGGCTAACTATTTTTTGATAGATATCAGTTTGAACATCAAGATCTTCAATGTTAATAATTGCTCTACCATGTCCCATACTGATAAAACCGTCACGAATGCCGGTTTGAATAATTGGGTCTAGTTTTAAAAGACGCAAATAATTGGCAATTGTAGAACGTTTTTTTCCTACGCGTTCGCTCATTTGTTCCTGAGTTAATTGAATTTCGTCAATTAAACGCTGGTATGAAAGTGCAATCTCAATTGGATCTAAGTCATGACGCTGAATATTTTCAACCAAAGCCATAACAAGCGATTCGTTATCATTTGCAATACGAATATATGCTGGAACAGTTGTTAAACCAACTAGAGTTGAAGCACGCAAACGACGCTCTCCAGAAATTAACTGGTATTTGTTGAAGTCTAATTTTCGAACAGTAATAGGCTGAATCACACCAAGTTCTTTAATAGAAGTGGCTAACTCACGTAACGATTCTTCATTAAAATTACTTCTGGGCTGAAACGGATTTATTTCTATAGCACTTATTTCAAGCTCTATGATGTTTCCAACAACCTTGTCAGCATTTTTATCTTCTACTGATACAATGTCATTTTCCGGATCTTTTAATAATGCTGATAATCCTCTTCCTAAGGCTTGTTTTTTAATTGCTTTTGTCATAAAAACTATTTACTGTTTTTCTTTATAATTTCCTGAGCTAAATTAATGTAATTAACTGCTCCTTTGCTTGTTGCGTCATAATTAATGATGCTTTCGCCAAAACTTGGAGCTTCGCTCAATTTTACATTTCGCTGAATAACGGTATCAAAAACCATATCGTTAAAGTGTTTTTGAACCTCTTCTACAACCTGATTTGATAAACGTAATCTTGAATCGTACATGGTAAGTAACAATCCTTCGATATCAAGATCCGGGTTGTGTATTTTTTGAATACTTTTTATGGTGTTCAGTAATTTCCCTAATCCTTCTAGTGCAAAATATTCACATTGAATAGGAATAACTACAGAATCTGCTGCTGTTAAAGCATTCAGGGTTAATAATCCCAGAGAAGGGGCACAGTCGATAATGATATAATCATATTCGTCTTTAACACTTTCTAATGCTTTTTTAAGCATGTATTCTCTGTTTTCTTTATCAACCAATTCGATTTCGATGGCAACAAGGTCAATGTGTGCAGGTATCACATCAACATTTGGAGCTGAACATTGAACAATAGTTTCTTTTGGGGTGTGACTATGTTCAAGTATTTGATACGTACCAATTTCAACAGATTCTACGTCAATCCCTAGACCAGATGTAGCATTTGCTTGAGGATCAGCATCGATCAATAATACTTTCTTTTCTAAAACACCTAATGAGGCCGCAAGATTTACTGATGTAGTAGTCTTTCCAACGCCTCCTTTTTGATTAGCAATCGCAATGATTTTGCCCATTTATTTTCTGAATTTTGAACCGTAAAAATACAATTATTTATGGTTTTTGAAAATCTATTTTGTTAACATTTGATAAACTTTGATTTACCGTTATTTGGTGCGTGTTTGGCAGAATTTTATTTCTGAAATAAACAAAGAATAGTTCCGAAAATTCCCTCTATTTAATCTTTAAAACAGATAAAACTCTAAATTTTTTGATTTATAAATAGAAATCAATTTATCTAATTTAATTTTTCTCTTTTAAATCTTTACCAAACCTGCTGCAAAAATAAATACTATAAGTGATATGTATTATAAGACTTTGATGCGATCTATTTTTCGACAATCTCAATTTTCACGAAAACGACACCGCCTTTTTTGTTAGAAGTAATATCCATAAAAGCTCTTTTACTCAGGTCGATTTCTCTGCCATTAATAAAAGGTCCTCTATCAGTAATTTCTACAATAACGAATTTTTTATTTTTTTCGTTCGTGATTTTTAGTTTTGTACCAAAGGGAAGTTTTCTGTGTGCCGCAGTTAATTTACTATTGTCGAATCTTGCACCGCTTGCCGTTTTTCGTCCATCAAATTTATCATGATAATAAGAAGCATGGGCATTTTCTTTATATAATTTAAGATTCTCGATTTTTGTATTTTCTTGTATCGAATCCCGATTTTCTTGTGCAGTAACTGCAAGAGAAAAAAGTAAAACAATATATATAAGTAGTTTTTTCATTTTTAAAATTTTGTGCAAAGAGAAGAAATTGTTAATGCACAGAGGTATTAAAGAAGCCATATTTATATTATGAAAAGCCAAATTTTGAGATAGATAAAAACTATAGCGTTTTGTAAACAAATGAATTACTGAAATTAGGATCTCTATATAGAAGTGTAATTTTTTAATAAAAAGTCTCTAAAAATAAATATGAAATAATGAACTTAAAATAAGTTTTTATTTATTTTGAGATTTTCCTTTTGAAAACAGAATTTATTACTATATTTGCATCCGCTTACGGGGTGTAGCGTAGCCCGGTTATCGCGCCTGCTTTGGGAGCAGGAGGCCGCAGGTTCGAATCCTGCCACCCCGACGAAAATCCTTTCTGTACTTGCAGAAGGGATTTTTTTATTTCAGTATTTTAATGTGAAATCATCTATTTTACAATAATAAAAACTGATTACGGGAGCCTCAAAATCCAACAATAAAAACTTACTTTTGCACCATCAATTACTAATGTAACTATATTATGTCAGATACAATCGAAAAAATTAAATGCCTAATAATAGGTTCTGGTCCTGCAGGTTATACTGCCGCTATTTATGCTGCCAGAGCAAATATGAACCCAGTTTTATATCAGGGAATGCAGCCTGGTGGTCAGTTGACTACAACGAATGAAGTAGAAAATTTCCCTGGTTATGTTGATGGTGTTACAGGTCCTGAAATGATGATTCAGTTGCAAGATCAGGCAAAACGTTTTGGTGCAGATATTCGCGATGGCTGGGCTACTAAAGTAGATTTTTCAGGAGATATTCATAAAGTTTGGATTAATGATTCTATCGAATTACACTGTGAAACTGTTATTATTTCTACAGGTGCTTCGGCTAAATATTTAGGATTACCATCAGAACAACATTATTTAAATATGGGCGGAGGAGTTTCTGCTTGTGCTGTTTGCGACGGATTTTTCTACCGTAATCAGGAAGTTGTAATTGTTGGAGCTGGAGATTCTGCTTGTGAAGAAGCGCATTATTTATCTAAACTTTGTAAAAAAGTAACGATGTTAGTAAGAAGCGAAAAATTCAGAGCTTCGAAAATCATGGAAGAACGTGTTCGCAAAACTGAAAATATTGAGATTTTAATGAATCACGATACCGTTGAAGTTTTAGGTGATAATAATGTTGTTCATGCTATTAAAGCATTAAACAAAACTACCGGTGCTGTTATTGAAATTCCTGCAACAGGATTTTTTGTAGCTATTGGTCATAAACCAAATACAGATATTTTTAAAGACTATATTACACTTGATGAAACCGGTTATATCATAAATACTCCGGGAACATCAAGAACAAATGTAGAAGGTATTTTTGTAGCCGGAGACGCAGCAGATCATGTATATCGTCAGGCAATTACTGCTGCCGGTACAGGTTGTATGGCTGCACTTGATGCAGAAAGATATTTAGCTTCTAAAGAGTAAAAATTTAGTTTCAGGTTTTTTAGTTTCAGGTTTCAGGTTATTTGGAAGGTGAATCTGGAGAATTGACAAAAATAAAAGTCCCATTCTTAACGAATGGGACTTTTTATTTATTGAAGTTTCAATAACCTGAAACAAAGAAAACTTGAAACTTGAAACTTTTTTCTATTTAATCTTCTTAATCAATTTCGCTTCTTCAGAAAAACGAGTAAGTTCGATCGTTGGATTTCCAAATAGTGTAAGTTCTGATTTGTCTCCGGCAGCTATTGAAATCGTAGTTTCGGCAAGAATAGTTCCTGTTGAATTTCCTTCAGTTGTAACATTTGCTTCTTTTACAGTGAATTTAGTTCCTGTAAAAGTTGCACTGTTATCTAAACGAATTGTTCCTTTTTGAGCAATTCCTTCAATAGAAGCATTTGCTTTTTGATACAAATCACATTTAAATTTAATGGCAGCCACTAATGTTTTAATCGATGCACTTTTGCTTAATTGTAAGTTTGCATCATCTGATTTTACATTCAATTCGGTTTTTGATTTATCATCAGCGATCAAGGTGAATTTTTTAGCATTTGCATTCAAATACAATTTCGAGTAATCGTAGCTATTAAAGGTAATATCATCTAATTGAAGTTCCTGAATAGCATAAATAACAGATTCATTTTTTGCAACCACTTTTTTAAGCGAACTTGTATAGGTTACACGTACTACTAATTTTTTAAAGATAGTACTTTCTTTAGTGGTGTATAAACGAAGCATTTTTTCTCTTAAATCCATTCCGATGATTTCGTGTAAATTGTCATCGGCTTCAATTTTAATTTCGTTTTTTTCGCCACGTTCAAGATAAACTTCCAGATTATCATCGGCTTCGATTCCATCAAAATCTCCAATTTCTTTTATAGAAGTGGTTACGATTTTAGATCCTTTTAATTTTTCTCTCTTTTGAGCAAAAGTTAATGTCGTAACTAATAATAATAGGAGTAAGGCTGTATTTTTTTTCATTAATTCTAGATTTGATTTGGACAAATATAAAAAAATCATCCACTTTTGATGAATGATTTCTTTTATATTTAACAGATAAATATTGTTAGCCCTGACTGATGCTTCCGCCTGAACTGGATTTTTTGTCTATTGATTTAGGAGTTGTGTCGTAATTAACGTGACCTCCGCTGCTGGCTTCTGCTTTTAAGCTTACAATTGGGTGAACGTTTACACTTCCTCCGCTTGACGCATTTGCATCAACTTCGTTTGCTAATAAATTTCCGGCTTCAACATTTGCACCACTTGAGGCACTTGTTTGAATTTTTAATGCTTTTCCTTTAACACTAATCGAACTTCCGCTGCTTGATGTTGCCGAAACATTATCGTATTCAACATTAACATCCATAGTTGCAGCGCTTGATGATTCGAGGTCGATATTTTCTCCCTGAAAAACATTTTTACTTTCTACAGTAGATGCACTCGAAGCTTCAATTTTTTCAAGTGAAGGTACTTTTACAGTTACTTTTTTCATGGTAACATTACGGAAAGAGCTGAATTTACATTTAATTACAAGAGTTCCGTTTTCTACTGTAGTAACAATTTCTTTTTGTAAATTATCATCTGCTTCAACAATAATTTCGGTTGCGTCAGATTGTTCGATTACTAAATCAATGGCATTGCTTACAGAAATACTTTTAAAATCTCCCTGAACAATTCTTTTTTCGGTGGTAACGTTTCCGCTGCCCTCAATTGTATTCATGTTAAAATTACATGAGGTAAACAATAATGCGGTGATTGTCGCAATAATGAATTTTGTAATATGGATGATTATTTTTATCATGGCTTTAGTTGATTTTGATTATAACTCCGTTTTTGTCAGTGGTTAGCTTTCCTTTTGTTTTTTTTCCGTTTAAAACTTCTTTTCCGTTTATTTTAATAGAAACTTCTTTTACAGTATCATTGTCAATTGTGTTGTCTTCGCTGTCATAATCCATATCATCGTGATCGTTTTCATCTGCCGGACAATCCAAACATTTAATTTTAGAACCTTCTACTTTATAGTTGTATGTACCGCTAAAGTGTAAGTTGAAAAAATCATCGTCAGAATCATCATAATCTTGTACCGATGCATCTGGTTTAAACAGCTGCCCTTCTGGTAAATATAGATAAATATCAACTTCCTGACCTCTGAATTTATTTTTTACATCGGTAAGAAAATAATTATCCAAAATTAAATGATTTCCGTTAATTTCAACCTTATAATTTATTTTTTCTGCTCTTTTTTTAGCATTTATAAATGAATTTCCTCTGGCACTTTTTTCTATTTGCAAGTATGCATTTGATTGATCAGTATGTAAAACGTGTAAGCTAACATCTGTAGAATAAATCAATTGATTGTTGGCAGAATCCTGTACAAATTCAAAATCTCTGTGATGATCTAAATCTTTTGCATAGTAATCATTATATCTGAACTTCACGTAAAGTGTATCATTTGGGCTAATTCCAATTTCTTTTTTCTCAATTGTTTTATTGTCATAAGAAACTTCTGTAGCTTGTTTAATTCCGAAACTGATTGCAATTGCAACTGCAATTATCCAAATCGCCAGTAATGTATATTTCGTGATATTTCCAATTGATTTTAAGTCTGGAGATAACAATTTAAATCCTAAAAGTGTCAGGAAGAAAAATGGAATTCCAACAGCAAAGAACATCAATAAACCAAATGACCAGATAGGATAGTCTGTAAAGTTACCTGCGTCAATGAAGTTTTGCCATGGAAAATCAACAAAAACATTCGTTCCTAAAGTAAAAACGCCAATCAATAACATAATTAAAACACTAATTCCGGACATGATTAAAACTACGCCTAAAAATTTAGCAAAGATTTTAAAAACCGTCATGATAAAGTCTCCAAATGAACTACTTATTCTCTCAGCTCCCGACTTTACCTGGTTTCCCATTTTGTCATAATCAGCACCTTTAAATTTATCAGATAATGATTCGATTTCTTCACGTACCTTTTTTTCGATATTCGAAATTGTAACCGGTTCGCCTGTCATTTCTAATTTTTCAGATGTTGTAACTGCTTCCGGAGTTACAATCCACAGCACGAAATAAGCTAAAATTCCGGTTCCAAAACCTGCAAAAACAAATATTAAGAATACGATTTTGATCCAAACGGCATCAATTCCAAAATAATGTCCTAAACCGGTTGCAACACCACCAATCATACCTTTTTCTTTGTCACGGTATAATTTTTTGGTTTTTCTGTTGTTGTAATCGTTAAAAGACTGATTTGTTTTTTCGTCATCTTCGATGATGTAATCTTCCGGTTGACCCATAACTACAATAACCTCATCAACGTCTTTCAATCCCACAACATGTTTTTCGCTTTTTTGTTTTTCTGTTAATAATTCAGAAACACGCATTTCGATATCTTTAATAATTTCATCCTGACCGGATGAGTTGTTTAATGATCGTTTTATGGCGTCAAAATAGCGCGTTAATTTTAAGTATGCATCTTCATCGATGTGAAAAAACATGCCTCCTAAGTTAATATTTACTGTTTTGTTCATGACTATTGATTTTGATTGGTGATTAGTTTTACGGCGTCAGACAATTCTGTCCAGGTACCGCTAAGTTCGTTTAAAAAAGTTTGTCCTATTTCGGTTAATCCATAATATTTTCGTGGTGGTCCTGATGTCGATTCTTCCCATCTGTAATTCAGTAAACCGTCGTTTTTGAGCCTGGTTAAAAGAGGGTAAACCGTACCTTCAACCACTAGTAATTTTGCGTTTTTTAAAGTGTCTAATATTTCTGAGGTATATGCGTCTTTTTCTTTTAAAACAGATAAGATGCAAAATTCAAGAACACCTTTGCGCATCTGTGCTTTTGTGTTTTCAATGTTCATAATTTCATTTTGTTTTTTTTAGATTGAACAATTCGTTTTTTGATTGATGATGATTGATTGATGATTGATTTCGAAACTATTCTGATTGATTGTCTGTGGAGTTTCGACTATAACTTTTAATTTCCAGATAATTTACTTTATAAAAGGAATCGTTAGCGGATATTTATAATATTCTCCGTTTGATGTTTTTATTGAAGCATAAATCACTAAAAAGAATTCAACAACTTTTAGCAATCCAAAAAGTACTACAGCTGTTATACCAATTGTTAATAAACCAATATTGCCTTCGAAATTAAAATTTCTGATAACGAAATCTTCATCGTTAAAAACAGCTTCCATTGGAAGGTTTTGAAAAAATAAAATGACAAAAATCGGAATAGCAATTAAAGCCAAAATCAAAGTGTAAAGCAATAAACTTAATTGAAAATTTAATGCTTGTTTTCCGTGGTGATTTACAAATTCTGATTTGTCTTTGTAACTCGTCCATATTAATATTGGAAAAATATAGTTTCCAAACGGAATAATGTACTGACTTAAAGTACTTAAATGTGTGAACGTTGCAGTGTTCCTTTCTGATGTTGTTTCCATGATGAGTGGTGTTGTTGTTTCCATGATTAAAAGCATATAGTAATTTCTTATACAAATATATAGCCAAAAGACAGTATCTTGTTTTGCATAGTACCAAATATTAACATAAATTTAACAAATATAAAGTTTTAATTGAGCTGAAAAAACACTGAAAATCAGCGTAAATGCCTGTATTTATTGAGAAATTAGGAAAGTAATAGTGATATATTGTGCGTGCATAGTTTTTTTGTATTTTTACTAAAAAAATAAATCACATGGCAATTTCAGTTTCTAAACTCAACAAATTTGTATTATTCAAATTACCATCGGCGTACATTTGCGGCGTGCGTGTTAAAGCTATCGATGATAAAACATGTATCGTAAGTGTAAAACATCGCTGGATAAATCAAAATCCATTCAATTCGATGTATTTTGCTGTACAGGCAATGGCAGCAGAATTAACAACCGGAGCTTTAGTGATTTCTCAAATTCAACAAAGCGGAAGAAAAATATCAATGCTGGTTGCCAACAATAAAGGTAACTTTACGAAAAAAGCAACCGGAAGAATCACTTTTGTCTGTAACGACGGACATTTAATCGCCGAAGCTATTCAAAATACAATTGCAACAGGCGAGGGTCAGACTTTCTGGATGAAATCTATTGGAACAGATGAAAAAGGAGTTCAGGTTTCTGAAATGGATTTTGAATGGAGTGTTAGATTGAAATAGATTTTAAAGTTTTTTTTGCCACAGATTGCACAGATTAAAAGAATTAAAAATTAAAATGGACGGATTTTAATCCGTTGAATTAGAAAAGAAAAATCTGCGACAAAAAAAATAAACCATAAAAAAAGACCTCAATTCGAGGTCTTTTTTGTTGAAATCAATATTTGATTACTTTTTAGCACAACATGCTTTTTTGTCTTTTGCTGATTTTTTGCAGCATTCTTTTTTAGCTTTTTCTTTTTTAGGAGCTGGTTTTGTGTCTTGTGCCTGTAATCCAATTGTAAATAAAGCGATTGCTAAAACGGTAAATAATTTTTTCATTTTTAGTATAATTAATTGTTTAGGTACTTTCTTTTTTTGATTGAAGATGTTTTCAAATATAAAGACATTTATTAGTCTTGATTCTTATAAAGAAGTTAAAATTCGCTGGCGACAGATTAAATAGATTAACCCGAATTTTTTAATCATTTTAATCCTTTAATCAGTGGCAAAATTAGAAAGCAATATTTAGCTTTAATTTTTAATAATTCAAATTAAACCCAAAACCAATTCCCATATCACTGTCATAATGGGTCGTGATCCCAAAGTTTCTTGTCACAATATATTTTAAACCCGCCATATATTCCTTGTCAGTATTCCACATCAGGTTCATTCGCAAACGTCTGGAAAGCGGAATATCTTTTCTTTCTAATTGAAGCCGAGCATTTCCATCGGTATAAACCTCAACCTGAGCTTTTATCAGCATTGGCAAAGTATATTCTAAACCTGCACTAAAAACCGAACGATTGTCTTTTGTATTCGTTTGTCCAAAAAGATTTTGTTCCTGTTCATCCATTCCCATTTTTCTATATCTCCAGTCAAAACCTATAAAAGGCATGAACCATTGCATTTTGCCAATATATCGACCAATATGTGTTTCGGTTTCATAACCGTATTTATCGTTGTAACCCAATCGCCATTCCGTTCCAATGCTCCAGCGCGTGTTGCTGTACATTGCTTCACCGTCGTTTCCGTTTGAAGCAAAATCATTTTCGCCTATAAAATGAAACATACGATCATCCATTTTTAGCATTTTGTATGCCATTTCAGGATGATGAATTAACGGATTTGGTGCTGAATTTTCATAACTAAAAATGCGCCCCATTCCCGCCATCATGTGATATAATATATGACAATGAAAAAACCAATCACCATCGGCATTTGCCTGAAATTCGATTGTGTCGGTTTCCATCGGCATAATATCAATTACATTTTTTAGCGGAGAATAATCGCCATGTTCATTAATAATCCTGAAATCGTGACCGTGTAAATGCATTGGGTGACGCATCATCGATCCATTATATAATGTAATCCGAACAGTTTCGCCTTTTTTAATTAAGATTTTATCTGTTTCAGAAATCACTTTATTGTCTAAACTCCAAACATAGCGATTCATGTTTCCGGATAATTCAAAACGTAATTCTTTTACCGGAGCGTCTTTTGGCAGCGTTGTTTTGGCAGGAGATTTTAGCATTCCGTAATTCAAAGTTGTGATTTCGGCAACTTCAGTCGAGTCGCTTGCCATTTTCATATCCTCCATTTCCATGCTTTCCATATTATGACCGGAATGATCTTCAACTTTAGTTGATTCATCTTCACCGGAAATTTCAGGATACATTACGGCATTCATGTCCATTTTATTGAGCGACATTTTCATACCCATATCATTCATTTCGCCGTTCATTCGCATCATATCATTCATCATTTTCATACCTTCAAAATATTTTAATTTTGAAAGATGTGAAACAGGCTGTTTAGTTCCTTCGCCTAAAAACAAAGAAGCAGATCCGGTTCTGTCTTCGGCTGTAGCCAAAAAAGCAAATGATTTATGATCTTCAGGAATTGTAATTACAATATCATAGGTTTCAGAAACCGCAATAATCAATCGGTCGACTTCTACAGGTTCAACATCGTTTCCATCGCTGGCAACAACCGTTATTTTTCCGCCACCATATGTTAGCCAGAAATAACTTGAGGCGCCACCGTTTGCAATTCGTAATCGAACTTTATCGCCCGCTTTAAATTGCGAAAGCTGATCTTCATTTTTTCCATTAATCAGGAATTTTTCATAATAAACATCACTGACATCCATCGCGTTCATGCGTTTCCATTCGTTGGTGACTTTTGTCGAAAATTGTCCTTTTTGAATGGCTTCGGCATAACTTTGGGTTGTTCCTTTTTTTATGGCAAACCAATCGTTGGCGTTGTGCAGCATTCGTTGCACATTCTCAGGTTTTAGATCTGTCCATTCGCTTAAAATTACCGGAACTGTTGGCAAATCATCAATTCCTTTTCTAAAGGTAGGATCGTCTTTCTTTTTGTTGATAATAAAAAGCCCGTACAAACCTATTTGTTCCTGCAAACCCGAATGACTGTGATACCAATAGGTTCCATTTTGAATAATTGGGAATGTATATTTGTGCGTAGTTCCGGGTTTAATAGGCATTTGCGTTAAATACGGAACTCCGTCTTCTTTATTTGGCAGAAACAATCCGTGCCAATGCAACGCTGTATCTTCGTTTTTTAAATCGTTGTGCACATAAATCTCTGCAATATCGCCTTCGGTAAAAGTTAATGTCGGCATCGGGATTTGTCCGTTAACGGTTAGAGCGCGTTTTTCTTTTCCCGAAAAATTGACAATCGTATCCCGAACGTGTAAATCGTAACGAACAATCTTTTGCGAGAGCATAAATTGTGTAAAAAGCAACGGCAATAATAACGTTAAAAGTGGTTTTTTATAATTCATTTAGATCAATGTTAAAATCATAATTAAACTCATTATAATCATTAAACCATCTTCAATAATGGTCACAGTACTCATAGGTAAGTTAAAAACTGCTCCTAAACACGCGCATTGAATTTTCTTTTTATTCAAAACCGATTGTAAAACGCCAATGATACTAATACTCATTACTATAAAAGTAACCGCATTTGTAAAAATGGGATTGAAATTTAATAAGTATGAAATTCCTAAACCAAGTTCGAGAAATGCATAAATATAACCCCAAGCTGGAATTTTTCTGGCGAGAACATCATACATCATATAACTTTCGGCAAAACCTTTTAAATTAAGCAGTTTGAAAAATGAGAAAACTAAAAAGAATCCTGCCATAAAATGCTGCATAGCCTGCATATAATCGAAATGATGATTTGTTAACTGAATCAAAATCGTAACTAAACTGATATAAAAGAAGATTAGTACAATTGGTTTATAAGTCTCAAACCAGGATCTTGTTTGCTCTGCGGTTTCACTCTGATCGATTACTGAGATTTGATATTTACTGTCTAATGCGTTTTGTAAATCTGCTAAAGCAACATGTTTGCTCATAGTTATAATTGCAGTGTTTTTATCTTTCGAAACAGCAACATTTGTTATGTTGTCGACAAGTTCAAGTGCTTTTTTTACTTTGTCTTCACAGCTTGTACATGTCATTCCGGTAAGTTTATAGGTATGTGTCATTGTTTATCTTTAAGTATTACAATGCAAATTTCCGAAGTAATGTTTATTTCGGTTTGTAGAATTTTGAGAATGATTTGTAATATTTACGAAAAGTTAGTTAACCGTAAAAGGCGTTTTGTCATTTCGAGGAACGAGAAATCACACGCGTAACTCAAAGATTGGCGACATACTAAACGGAGCTCTTAATGCGATTTCTCGTTTCTCGAAATGACAAAACATCCTTTGCGGTTAAAAAAATTACAAATTCTCTATTTGAATTCGTTTTTTGTCTTTCAATTGCTTGAAATAAGTAGGTGTGAAACCAGTAATTTTTTTAAACTGATTGCTTAAATGCGCTACGTTACTATAGTTCAAAATATCTGCAATTTCGCTTAATGAAAGTTCGTTGTAAATTAATAACTCTTTTACCTTTTCTATTTTCTGACTGATATAATATTTTTCGATTGTGATGTTTTCAACTTCTGAAAATAGATTACTCAAAGTGCTATAATCCTGATTTAAGTTTTCGACTAAATAATCAGATAAGTTGATTTTGAGTTCGCTGTTTTTATGATGAACCAAGTCAACAATTAGATTTTTAATTTTCTCAATAGTTTTACTTTTTTTGTCATCAATGAAGTCGAAACCTAAAGCTTGCAGGTTTTCAAGTAAAATTTCTTTTTGATTTTCGGTAATTGAATCTTGCAGTTCAACTTCTCCTAATTCAACAGAAATAGTATGAAGTCCAAGTTTTTCAAACTCAGACTTCACAACCATTTTACAACGACCACACACCATGTTTTTGATGTAGAGTGTCATATTTACTTGATAGTTTCTACCACGTTTCCGCAAGTTAACATCGAAGAACCGTAATATGGATTTTTAACTGCTTTTTCTTTGCTTAACCAATCTGCATCTGCCATTGGGCAATATTGTTTGTAGACAACTTCGCCAGATTTAGAAACTTTGATTAAATCGTAGGTGTTTTTTGAAAGTGATTTAAAAGTTTCACGTTGTTTTTTAAGATCTGCAGTTGCTGAAATACTTTTTGCATCTGCAGTTAGTTTTTTAACGACTTTCATCCAAATGGTATGTTCGTCACTTTTTAATTTATCCATTTTTACCGCTGTAATTGCGGTCAATAAATCTTTGGCTTTTGCCGAAGTTAATTTAGCATCACTTTTAATTAAAGCATCTTTTACAGTAAAATAAGCATCATAAACAACTTGTAACTGACTTGAATTTACATCTTCAATTGTTGTTGTATCTGTTTTTACTGAATTTGCCTGAATGGTATTTGCAGAGAATAGTACTGTAATTACTGCTGCTATAGTTGCTATTGTATTTTTCATTGTTGTAAATTTTGATAGAGAATTTATGTTTTTCTCTAAGTTAAATAATTTTAATTTTTATAGGAAGTTATTGTCTCGCATAGATGCAGAGACACAAACTTTAATTTTTTCTTTGAACCTTAGTATCTTAGAGACTTTGTGGCTGAAAGATAATTATGGCTGTCAGAAAATACAATTATTTTATTTTTGGCGGTTGCCAAATAGATGTAAAACCATCAGAAATACTGATATTTTTATAATATGGAGTTGTTTTCTCAATAGAGAAATTAAATAAGTTATTGTTGAATTCAAATTCATTTACGGCAATCAGACTAAATTGTAACGCAGTTTGAGTACAACTGGAATGATCACATTTTCCATTACAGCCGTGTTGGTCTTTTTTAGAATTGTGATTTTCTTTGCAGCAATCTTTTTGGCAGGAATCAGAAACTTCTTTTTTTGAAATTGCTTTCTTTTCGCAAGATGTTTTTTCTTCCACTTTTCCACAAGCATAACTCATATTTGACATCAAAAAGAAGCCAAGAGTTAAAGCAAAAAATAATATGTGGATTTTTTTAGACAATTAAAACTGTTTTAGAATTACAAATTTAGAGATTTTTTTTAAGAGCAGCTATATATTTAAGATTTCCAATTCATGTTTTTTTAAAATCAGTTGGTTTCATATTTTTTCTCTTTTTAAAATAATTTGAAAGATGGCTTTCATCTGTAAAACCAAACTCGTACGCAATTTGTTTAATGGGTAATTGATTGTTGTGAATTCGTTTTTCGATCAAAGTTGTTCTTAAATTATGAATGTAATCGCGATAACTAATCGCAAAAGTTCTTTTAAAATAAGCACTGAAATAAGTTTCTGCAATATTAAAATGATTGGCAATTACTTTAATCTGAACCAATTTCGGATTGTAAATATTCTGATGAATATAAGATGTGATTTGCTCGTTATCAATAGAATTTCCTTTAACAACAAGATTCAAACCGCGCATTGTTTCTTTGATTAATCCAAAAATCGAAAGAATCTGATAAAATACAATTGGCGAATTTGAAATGTCGGTTTTGCAATTATAAGCCGCAATGTTTTCAATCGTGTTTTTTAATATTGTTTTGCAGGGATCGTCTAATTTTAGAACAGTTTCTTTTAGTGTTTTATCACGCATGAAACTTTCCGGCGTATGAATTAAAAATTCGTCGCAGGTAAGATTTTGTTTTGAATTAAAATAATTGTCGGTAAACTTAATAGAAAAGAAACGAGTACTTTTTTTGATGTCAAAATAATGTTCATCTTCCGGCGAAATCACAAACAAATCACCTGTCTTATACGGAAGAAGATTTTTATTCAAACGATGAATTCCGCTTCCTTTTTTAATGTAAATGATTTCATAATAAGTATGAGTATGCGGCGGAAGGTGAAATTTCTCATCTTCAAACTCATCTATAACAAGCGTTTCAAATTGATTTAACTTTGGCATAACCTAAATTTACAAGTTTATATCGCAAATGTACAACTTGTTTTAAAGAGAACAGTGTTAAATTTGCACCATAGAAAATCTATTCCTTTCTTGTAAAAACAAATGAAAAAAAGTCTTATTGCTCTCTCATTAGGAGGCTTAACTATCGGAATAACTGAATTTGCAATGATGGGTTTATTGCCTGATATTGCCTCAGATATGAAAGTTTCGATTCCAGTTGCAGGATATTTAATTTCGTCTTACGCTTTAGGTGTTGTTATTGGCGCACCATTATTGGTAATTCTTGGACGAAATTTTGCTCCAAAAAAAATGCTTTTAATTTTAGCTTTGATGCTTACGGTTTTTAACGCCCTTTCGATCATTGCGCCTACTTATAATTTTTTATTCGCCTCGAGATTTTTATCCGGATTACCGCACGGTGCCTTTTTTGGAGTGGGAGCGGTAGTGGCAAGCCGTTTGGCAGATAAAGGTAAAGAAGCGCAGGCGATTGCCATTATGTTTTCGGGCTTAACGCTGGCAAATCTTATTGGTGTGCCAATTGGTACTTATATAGGTCATCACTTTATTTGGCGTTATACCTTTATATTAATTGCAATTGTAGGTTTGCTTACGTTTTTGTTTATTTATTTATGGATGCCAAATCTGGAAAAAAATAATAGTGTAAACATGAAAACGCAATTGAAGTTTTTTAAGCAAATCGATGCGTGGCTTATTATTGGAATCACAGCCATTGGTTTCGGAGGATTATTTGCGTGGATTAGTTACATCGCGCCATTAATGATAAATGTTTCTAGATTTTCGGCAGAAGATGTTTCGTATATCTTGATTTTGGCTGGTTTTGGAATGGTGGTTGGAAATTTTGCCGGCGGTAAACTGGCTGATCGATTTTCTCCGGCTCCAACAACATTAGCATTATTGTTTGTCATGGCGATCGATTTAATGCTGGTTTACTTTTTCTCTTTCAATCAATACGCTTCTTTATTTCTTACGTTTTTAACGGGAGCTATTTCATTCTCGGTTATTGCACCAATTCAAATGTTGATGATCAGAACGGCGAAAGATGCAGAAATGATTGCTTCGGCATCACTTCAGGGAAGTTTTAATATCGGAAATGCCTTGGGTGCTTTTCTTGGCGGATTACCTCTTACGGCAGGATATAGTTATGCTTCTCCAAATCTTATTGGTGTAATCATGTCAGTTATAGGTATGGTTATTACTGTTGTGTTAATACAACGACGAAAAACTTCGGTACAGCTGCAAAGCGTTTAAAAATAAATTTACCAAAAAAGAGAACCTCTGAGCATTATTGTTCAGAGGTTTTTTTGTGTCTTTTTATAAGATTTTTTTAACGTTTGTTGATTCTTTAGCATTGGTAAAAATGACAATGCTGATTCTGCTAAGTATTATTTTATTTGTTAATTTTTTGAGACGGACTTCGTCTTCAAAATAATTTTAAGTGTGATTTTTACACCTGATAATTTTGTAATTTTTCTTCATGTAATCGATTGTTTTTTTATTAAATGGAAAGCAAATACGGTATTAATAATAATATATTTAATATTTATTGAGGATATAAATTACACATGTCATATAAAAAATAGCTTTATTTTTTGATATGAATTTTTTTTTAGGAAATTTTTATGAATTTTAATTTTTTATATAAAAAAAATATCTATGTTTGTGTAATCGATTACATGATTGTTGCATTAGAAAAATATCATGCATTTTTATTTCAAAAGAAATCGAAGATACTTTGTTAATAAAGCTTAAAAATTATCATAAGAAATATATAGAACACAAAAAACCACAAAAAACTAGACTAATTAATAACTTAAACACAAAACCATGAATTTTAAAGATTTATTTAATAAAAGAACAAAATGCTGTTTCGCATTTGTTTTCTTATTATGCTTATTTACGAGCAATCAAATAAGTGCGCAAAATGTTTCACTTGAAGGTACTATTAAAGATGCTTCAGGTATGGGACTTCCCGGTGTTAATATATTAGAAAAAGGCACGAAAAATGCTGCTTCATCTGATTTTGACGGGCGTTATAAAATCAAACTAAGCAATCCTAAAGCAGTATTAAGTTTTTCTTTTATAGGTTTTAAAACCAAAGAAGTAGCTGTTGATGGAAAAACGAAGCTTGATGTTTCAATGGCTGAAGATTCAAACAACTTAAATGAAGTTGTAGTAATTGGATACGGAACATCAAAGAAATCTGATTTGACTGGTGCGGTAGCTACGTTTTCTGGAAATGAAATGCGTAAAATTCCGGTGCCTAACGTTGCAGAAGCTTTAACAGGGCGTATAGCAGGGGTTCAGGTAACTTCTTCTGAAGGTTCACCAGATTCAAATGTTCAGATTAGAATTCGTGGAAACGGATCTTTAACACAAGATGCTTCCCCATTATATATTGTAGACGGATTTCCGGTAAACAATATTAATGATATTTCTTCTTCGGATATTGATACGATGACCATCTTAAAAGATGCTTCATCTACAGCAATCTACGGTTCAAGAGGTGCTTATGGAGTTGTTATTGTGACTACTAAAAAAGGGAAAGACGGTAAAATCTCTGTAAACTATAATATGTTTTACGGAATGAAAAAAATAGCAAAAACTATTGGTGTTACATCTCCTGAAGATTATGTTAAATGGCAATATGAGTATGCTTCACTTAAAGATAATACTGATTTAAGCTCTTATGAAAAATACTTTGGAGGATGGAATGATTATGATATGTACAAAGGGCAAAAAGGAACTGATTGGCAAAAACAAGTTTTTGGACGCACAGGTGAAGTTCAGAGCCGTGATTTATCTATTCGCGGTGGATCGGATAAAATGAACTTCAATTTTAATTATGCTCATTATGATGAAAAAGCGATAATGCTGGGATCAGATTTTAGCAGAAATAACTTGTCGCTTGCTATGAATAGTAAAGCTTCTGATAAAGTTGATCTTTCATTTACAGTACGTTATTCAGATACTGAGATTAATGGTGGAGGTATGAATGAACAAAATGAGGTTTCATCTGCAGACTCTCGTTTAAAAAATGTTGTAGGATATGCTCCAATTCCGGTTCCGGGATTAACAACAGACGATACAGATGAAGCAGTTTCTGAAAATCTGACACATCCTTTCGTAGCTATTTATGATACAGATCGTCAGCAATTCAGAAAAAACTTTAATATGTTGGGCAGTTTTGCATGGAAACTTACTTCAGATTTAGTGTTTAAAACTGAATTAGGTTTGGATAACTATAATTATTTAGATTATCGTTATTATGGACGTTCTACTTATTATGTAAAAAATAATCCTGCAGCAGAAAGACAAGGTATGCCTGCAATGATTTTAGGAGACAGAAAAGATGTTCGTTTTAGAAATGCAAATACACTTAACTATGATTTGAAAAGATTAGTTGGAGAAAATCATGGTTTAAAATTCCTTTTAGGTGAGGAATCTATAGACTTTCAAAGAAACGATGTAAACACTGCAATTCACGGTTATCCATTATCTTTTGGTATAGATCAGGCAAAAAAACTGACGACTCAGGGAACGCCGGTTTCAGTTGATAATTTCTATTTTCCGGATGATAAATTACTTTCTTTCTTTGGTCGTGTTAATTATGATTATAAAGATCGTTACCTTTTTACAGCAACATATCGTGCCGATGGTTCAAGTAAATTTTTAGGAGATAATAAATGGGGATTTTTCCCGGCAGCTGCAGCAGCATGGAAAATTTCAGGAGAGGAATTTATGAAAAATGCTTCGTGGGTTAATTTGCTTAAACTGAGAGTAAGTTATGGTGAAGCCGGTAATAATAATATTCCGACAGGACAAATGGTTCAAAGTTTCATATCATCTACTTCTACATGGATTAACGGTGTAGATAATTTTTGGGCAGCTTCTAAAACAATGGCTAATCCGGATTTAAAATGGGAAACTACAGTAACACAAAACATTGGTTTAGATTTTGACTTATTCAAAAATCGTGTTACAGGATCTGTTGAGGTGTATAAAAATGTCACAAAAGATCTATTAATAAACTTCCCAATTTCTGGAGGAGGATATGATTTTCAATACAGAAATATGGGTGAGGTACAAAACAGCGGGGTTGAGGCAACTTTAAATCTTAACCTTATTGAAAGACCTAAATATGGAGTAAGCGTATCTTTTAATGCCGGATTTAATACAAATAAAATTAATTCGCTTGGTATAATGAATAATTTCGGACAAGGTTCCGGATGGGCTTCTACAGCTATTGGAAATGATTATTTAGTAAACGTAGGTCAGCCAATAGGTATCATGTATGGATACAAAAGCGACGGACGTTATGAAGTATCTGATTTCGACTATAATGCAGGAACATATACTTTAAAAACCGGAGTGCCGGATGGTACTACTATTGTTGGGCCTATGAAACCGGGTGCAATGAAATTAAAAGATATTACTGGTGATAATAAAGTAGATGCAAACGATTTAACTGTTATCGGAAATGCGAACCCAAAAGCTACAGGAGGTTTTGTATTAAATGCGAATGCGTATGGATTTGATCTTTCTGCAGCATTCAATTATAGCATAGGAAATGATGTTTACAACGCAAACAAAATCGAATTTTCTACATCAATTCCAAACGGACAATATAGAAATTTAAATTCTGAAATGGCAGATGGACAAAGATGGACAAATCTTGATCCTGCTTCGGGACAATTAGTAACAGATCCTGCTGCGTTGACAGCTTTAAATGCAAATACAACAATGTGGTCTCCTTATATGCCTCGTTATGTTTTTAGCGACTGGGCTGTTGAAGACGGATCTTTCTTGAGACTTAATACGTTAAGTTTAGGGTATACTACTCCAAATGATTTAACTTCTGCATTAGGGGTTTCTAAGTTGAGATTTTATCTTACGGCGAGTAACGTTTTTGTCTGGACAAAATATTCCGGACCAGATCCTGAATCTTCAACAAGAAGAAATACGCCGCTTACTCCGGGAGTTGATTATTCAGCTTACCCAAGAAGCAGACAGTTGATATTTGGTTTAAACCTTAATTTTTAATTCAGTAAAACTTTCAGAAGATGAAACATAAAATATTAATAGCAGGAATTATTCTAGCAAGTATTTTTACTTCCTGCTCCGATAATTATTTAGATGCTCCGGCAGAATCAACATTAGATGAATCAGTTATTTTTTCTAGTCCGGGATTAGCTGAAGGCGCAATTGACGGAATTAAAATTCCGTTTGCAGAAACTAACTCGTACAGAGGTCGTTTCCTTCCTTTTTACGGTTTAAATACTGATGTGGAGTGGTATAACTCTTCTCAAACAGTAAGTGACGCATCAGATTTATGTACGTATGATGCAAAAGCGAATAATTCTCAAATGAATACCACTAATAATGCATGGGCAATGATGTATTCAGGAATTGAGCGTGCTAATATTTGTATTCGCGGTTTACGTGCTTACGGTAACCCAACAGCAGGATCAGAATTAGGATATTTATTAGGAGAAGCTTTGACATTAAGAGCGATTTATTATGCGGATTTAATTAAAGCGTGGGGAGATGTACCTGCTCGTTTTGAGCCGGTTAACAATGCAACTCTTTATGTTGGAAAAACAAGCAGAGACGTTATCTACAAACAGCTTATTGCAGATTTAGCCGAAGCATCAACACTGGTTCCATGGCCGGGTGAAACTGCTGCAACAAGCAAAGTAGAAAGAATTAATAAAGCTTTTGTAAAAGGTTTCCGTGCACGTTTAGCAATGGTTGCAAGCGGTTATCAGCAATATCCTGACGGAGTAAGAAGAAGTACAGATCCTGAACTTTCTGTTCCTGTTATGTATGCATTGGCATTAAAAGAATCTCGTGATGTGATTCAAAGCGGATCCGCACATTTAGAGCCATCTTTTGAAACATTTTGGAGAAAATACAATCAGGAATATTTAGTTGCCGGTGGAGAATCGCTGTGGGAACTTCCGTTTTCAGAAGGTAGAGGCCGTATGTTATTTACATTTGCAGTTCGACATACTACAAATGATCAATTTCATGCAAACGGACCAAATCGTGGTGGAACTGCAGGACCGCTTCCTTTCGTTTTTTACGATTATGATCCAACAGATACCCGTAGAGATGTTACTTGTGTGCCTTATAAGTATGGTACAGCTGTAAATAATGTTGCCAAACAAGAACTTGGAGCTTTAAATACCTGGTATTTCGGAAAATACCGTTACGAATGGATGACACGTTTTGTTACCTCAACAAACGATGATGGAGTAAATAAAATTTATATGCGTTATGCCGAAGTACTTTTAATTGCAGCAGAAGCCGCCAATGAAATTGAAGGTCCGTCAGCAGCAGCGCCATACTTAAAAGAAATACGCAGAAGAGCGTTTCCTGCAGCTGTTCAGGCTGACAAAGTGGATAATTATGTAAATGCTTTGACTGGAAAAGACGCCATGTTTAATGCTCTTGTTGAAGAAAATAAATATGAATTTACAGGAGAAATGGAGCGTAAGCAAAACCTTATTCGTTGGAATTTACTGAAAACAAAATTAGATGAAGCTAAAGCAAAAATGACAAATCTGTCGCAACATATTGGTGAATATGCAACTGTACCTTCAACTTTGTATTATAAATATAAAGCAGACAATGTAAGTCTTGATATTTATGGTTTGAATAAAGGAGAAACTACAAATCCGGGAGCTGCTTATACTGCATTTGCATGGACATGGACAGGTACTGCTACAGATACAAAGATAAATACGCTTTATAAAGCTGGTGTTAATCCTGATAATAGACAATTCTGGCCAATATGGCAAGTGTTTATTGACGGAAGTAATGGTAAATTGGTTAATGATTACAATTATTAATCACACACAATTATTAATTAATTATAAGGCATCATGTTTATGAAAACAAAATATATATTTAAAGGATTAATAATGTCATTAGTACTGACAGCCGCATTTTCGGGTTGTGAAAGTTATAATGATGGAGTGGTAGAAACTCTTAATGTAAGCAGAGAATTTTCTCCTATTGGAGTAAAAGCAACAATCAGAAATCAAACAACTGTCGAACTTGACTGGACGCTGAAACAAGACGAAGTTGCAGATCATTTTGTTGTAGAATTTAGTGCAGATGATCCCAATTTTACAACAATTTACAAAACATTAAATGTAACACAAGAGCAATTGCCTATACAAGTTGCATTAGAAGGAGAAACCGTATATTCAATCAGAGTAAAAGCAGTTGGCACAACCGGATTAGCAGATTCTAGCTGGTCTGTTGTTACAGCAACAACTTTATCAGAGCAAATTTTCTTCCCGGTTCTGGAAACTGATGTTGAAGGAGCATCTGCAACATTAAGATGGCCGGCTAATAGTAATGTAACACAAATTACTGCTGCTCCGGGAAATATTACACACACAATAACTCCCGCAGAAAAACTTGCCGGAGTTGCTACTGTAACAGGACTTACAGGTGATACATTCTACACCGCTACATTGCTAAACGGAACTAAAACAAGAGGTACCGCAACATTTACAACCGGTGTTGATGTGTCAACAGGAACTGTAGTTAATCCGACAGATAATTTAAATACCATCATAACACAAGCAGCGCCAAATGCAAAACTTTATCTAATGCCTGGAAACTATAACGCTTATATTGGCGATATAGTACTAACTAAACCGGTTACCATCAGAGGAGTTAAAAGATATGACATGCCATTAGTAAATGTAACGTTTACTGCTGCTGCCGGAGCTTCTGCAGTAAGTTTGATCGATTTGGATTTAAATGGTACAGGAATAACCAATTCTGCACTTCTTACCATTACCGGAGCTTCAAGTATATACAATGATATTTTAATAAGCGGTTGTAAAGTTCATGATTACGCACGTGCATTGGTTTCTGCAAATGCAAGTGCGACAAAAGTAAAATCTTTTGTTGTAGACAATAGTATTGTTAGAAATGTAAATACAAATGCAGGTGCCGATTTTATTGATTTCAGAAATACATATGTTGCTGACATTATTCTTAAAAACAGCACATTTGATAACTGTTCAACTGCCCGTGATTTTGTTAGAGCCGATGCCGTTGCGCCAGCTGCAGGTTTCTCAGGTACAGGTTTAATAACCAATGTATTAATTGACAAATGTACCTTATACAAAGTATCTAGTACAGCAGCACCAAAAAGAATATTATACGTTCGTTTTAATGATAATACGTCAATAGTAAGAAATACGTTGATTGCAGAAACTACTGCAATTTATACCAATCAGGCTGCTACAAAAGCGCCAACATTTACTAAAACGTATTATTACAACGCAGCAAGTTTTATGGATGCAACGATTGCCTTAAATAAAATTGATGCTACAGGAATTACCGCTAATCCGCAGTTTACAAACGCTGCAGCAGGTGATTTCACCATTGGTAACCAAACTTTAAAAGACAACGCAATTGGAGATCCACGTTGGATAAAATAAGAATTTTTTACAGAGTTAGTTTAAAAAGGGATGCGGTTTTCGCATCCCTTTTGTTTGTTTCTAATTTTTCTAACTTTGACAAAGTTTCTCCAGACTCAAAGAGAAACTGAGACTGAAAACTGAGACTAAAAACTAGAAATAAGTTGAGGTTAAAAAAAAAGATTTAGGCTAAGTCTGATTATTCTAATTCGATACAATCGAAAATAGTATTGTCCAACATCGATTCAGAAATTTCGTATTCACTGTCAATTCTTAAAATGTTGTCACAATCTTCAAGATCAAAATTCCATGTAGCGTTAGGCAACAATTCGTGAAGTAACGCACTTGCAGACTCAAATTTCGATTTTGAATCAACCGTTGTTTTAAATACATAAATCATAATTCACTCTTTTTATAGGGCAAATTTCAATAAATCAACGATAAGTTTAATAGGATTTCGCAATCAATAATTAGGACTTATCAATCAATTTTCGATATTGAATAGGAGTAATGCCTTCGTATTTTTTGAAAAAACGAGAAAAGTAAGAATGATCCTCATGTCCAACTTCAATAGCAATTTCGCTTACAGAAAGCGTAGTTTGAAAGAGTAAATATTTGGCTTCTAATAAAATGGTTTCATCAATCCATTTAGTAGCTGTTTGACCCGTTGCTGATTTTACCGATTTATTTAAATGATTGGGTGTCACATTAAGCAGAGAAGCATAATAATTAACCAGATGGTGTGTTTTAATATTGTTGTGAATTAACTCCCTAAATCTACCGGTAAGCATTTCTGCAGCCGATACAGTTTTAAAAGTCTGCACCTTGTTTTTGTTCATTTCATAAAACAAAGCAATAAGATAAGCCTGTACAATATTTAGATTTGCAGTTTCGGTCTCTGAATATTCCTGCTGCAGCCGATTTAAAATTGAAGTGATAGATTTTACATCTTCCACTGACAAACTAATTTTAGGATTTCCTGATATTTTCAAAAAATCAAAATCATTCAGCATTTCACGATTACCGTATTTTCCAATTAAAATATCGGGATGAAACTGACAGATATAGCCGTTGTGCGTGCTGTTAACATTTTCGATTGAAAAAATCTGACCGGCAGGAACCACAATAATTTCATTAGAAACAGTTTTATATTCTTCATATCCTACTTTCATTATGTGCGTGCCCGAAGCGATAAAAATCAAAGTATGACAACTGTGTTTCGATGGCGGAACCGGAAATTGCAATCGCATTATTTCTTCTGTTTTTAGACAGAAAAAATGATCTGAGTTGGATTTAAAAAGTAAATGTATCGGATTTTCTTCGCCAAGAAATCGCTCGCGAAATCCCTTTGATTCATACGTTTTTACCTTTTCAACCATTTTTGTTTTCATCTAATAATATAGTCTAAAATCGAGAAGCTGACACAAGGCATAATGTTTTTGATACAATTCTTCAACCACTTCGATAAGATCATCATTATCCTGATATAAACTAAAAAAAGCTTTATCAATAGTGCTGCTGCTGGCAATTTTATTATAAGTAGAACCGTATCCGGAAATGGCGCGGGCACCGGTAATGTCCAGAAAATATTGAGCTTCTTCTTCGTTGAGGTCCAGTATTTTTTTATTGGCAAAATGAATAATTTTTCCTTTCATTTTTCCTTCAAAAAGTTCTGCTATTTCTTCAAGGCTGTAATAATAATCATGAAGGCATATATTGTTGGATTCCCCCGGCATTACTAAATAAATAATTTCATAATCCTTAAAATTATGATCTTCATAAAGCAATACATTCAAACTTTCTTCCAGACCTTCGATCGTATCACAAGTTTTGTAAATACTCGCAATTCCCTGATCAATGGCTATTTCTTCCAGATTTCTAACTACTAGAGTCTCTATTTGCGTATCGACATCAGGAACGCCTTCAAGACAGAAAATAAATTTATCATTATCCATATTAATACACTTCAGTTTGTAGTCAGTGATGAAAGACGCGGTTTGTTTTCGTTTTGACAAATATATTTTTTATTGCGGAAAAACTGTTACAGGACGAAGATTTTAACGCATTTTTTAGATCGGGATTCATTCAGGAACAATTATGTAAATAGAAAATCATGTGTTTGAAATTTTAATAATTGTGATAAAAAAGTACGAAGAAGAAGTTTTTTAAGATGCTTTTTAAGATTTATATAGACTATTTTCATAATTCACTATTCAAATTTTAATAGCGCTGTAAGTAAATTGCTAAGTGGAAATACGTGTTTTTTAGAAAAAAATATTTTATCTGAGATGTAAGAAAAGTTGTTAAGTCAGAGCCTCATTAGGTTTTCTAGCGTAACTTTTATTTTAACAATTGTGTAATTAAAATATTACTTTTTGATTTGTTTTTTAAAATGTTAAAATTTATATATTTGACTGTTTGTTAGTGAGGAATAATGGTTGTAGCATCCGGTTGTTTATGTTTTAGATATTTGATTGCTGCCAAGAGATGGAATAATTAAAAATCTGATTGTGAGGTATTTGATTTTTAATTTATGTAAGAAGAAATTAGTTTTTTACGTATTTTTTATGGCTTATGTAATTTTTGATTAAGTCATTTCTATTGAAAAAAGGAGTTTAATTATAGTAAATCAAAAATAGAGGAATTATGGCACAGCCAAAAATAGTTTATAGAGATCTAATAGCAAAAATTTTACTTATCGGATCATTTATTCTTTTAATCACAATTGTAATATATTGGATAACATGCGACGGCGATCCGGAAAGATTGTTTAGTTTATTAGCCCCTTTAATTAGTACCTGGATTGGAACTCTTCTTGCTTTTTATTTTGGAAGAGAAAGTTTTGAAGCAGCTTCTAAAAGTTATCATGAAATAATTAATAAAATATCTCCTGATATTTTAGATGATATTTTAGTAAAGCAAGTAATGATTGATAAATTTACGATGGTCGCTATCGATACCGATAACTCAATGATTACTACATTTAATTTACAAGGATTACGAGATTTTCTTGATAGTATAAACAAAAGCAGACTTCCGATTTTAGAAGGTGGAAAAATAAAATGCATCATTCACAAGAGCACATTTAGCGATGAACTGCTTAAAGCAACGCCTGCACAAACACTTGCCGATTTTATTACCGCGAACCCAACGGTTATTCAGTTCGATGTAATAAGTGAAACTAAAAAAGTTGAAGATGCCAGAAAATTAATGAATGAGAAAAATTACAAAGACTTGTTTGTTGTAGATGCTAATAATGTGGTTGTTGGCTGGCTTACAGATACACAGATCATCAGATATATGGACAGTCAAAAATTATAAAAACCTCGGAAATTGAAAATAGAAATATAAAAGATAACATTTTAATATAGTAATTATGAATGTAGTAAAATACCCAATTGAAGATAACAATAATCAAATTTACATATCAGTAAATATAATTACAAATGATGCTGCTTTGGTTACAGCTGATGTAAATTTATTAATAAATGACAAAAGACATCTTATAGGAAAATCTGAAAACGGAGAACATTTTATACCTAAATCTTCTATTGGAATTGCTAACGAATTGGCAAATGGTCTATTGGTTATAGATGCAGTTATAGATTTAAGGCTTGTTGACAAAGAGTTGTGGGAAAACTGCTTTAAAAACCTGAGTATAAAATATATATTAGAGGGTGGAAAAGAAAAGAAAAGCTACCAACTTTTACCGGAAGATTATAAATATAAAAGTGATACAGGAGAAAAAATTGTAACTAAAAAATTTATTCGATTAAGACAAGTTTAGCCATGAAAAAAATAATTAGAATAATAGTAATCAATATGATCATTATTTCGAGTGTACAGGCACAAGAAGAATCAATGGTTAAATTAAAGGATTTAAAAACACCCAATTCTCCGGGGTTTCAAATTCTTGATGTTGCACCTACATCTATCGAACAACCGACAAATCCAAAAGCTTTTGCGGCATCATTAATGAGTTTAACCAGTAATGGAACAGCTATTCCAAAAAACTTTGCAATGGAATTTTCACCCTTTTGGACATTTAAATCTGATTCGACAAGCAGTGTTCGTAAATACCTTAATATTCCAAAAGATAAAAACTCTAAACCCAATATATTTAGTGGAATCTTTAGAAAAATGAGTGTTTCGATAGCCTCAACTTCTAATGACTCTACAGCAGGCAGTTTACTTAAAAACACAAATTATATTGCTTTTGGTATTAGAACGAATTTAATTACGATCAGAACCAAAACTCAATCCGATAATATTAGTAAATCGCTTTCTAAATATTCGGATAGAGTAAGAGAGCTGAGACCCTATAAGGAAGAAATAGAGGAACTCGAAATGCAATTAGCAAATGCTGCTGATGAAGATGAAGAGGCTAAAATAATTGCAAAAATGACAACATTAATTGCAAAACAGCCAAATGAATTAGAAAAAGCTTTAAATGACGATAAAGAAATTCAGAGTTACTATAAAATTTTTGAAGAACTGCCTATTTTTCAATTAGACGGAGCTTTTGCTTATTCTGATGCTTTACCAGATAATAAATCTGATAATAAGCGCTTTAACAGAAGTGGATTTTGGTTAAATGGAGCGTATAATATCAATAATGTAACAATTGATGATAATTTATTAAACGGAAATTTTTCAATAATAGGATCAGTTCGTTTTATCAGTGATAATGTTTTAGAAGCCAATACAACAGATGTTTTTAATAGAACCAACGCTTTTGATTATGGAGGCAGAATACAATATAACATAAAGGATTTTTCTATATCGTATGAATATTTAAAAAGAGAATATTCAAAAGACAATAGCCTAAATAGCGATAGAAGTGTGGGATTGATGGAATATAAACTTAATGATAATCTATACTTTACAGGAACTTATGGTAAGAATTTCGGACAGGAGAATACACTTTTCACGCTGTTTGGAATTAACTACGGATTTGGAAGTTCGAAATTAAAAAACACAAATAATTAATAAAACTCAACATATAGAAATATAATCCTACAACCAAAATTTGATACAATTTAGAACAGTCAATTCCAGAATCTTTCTGACTTAAAAGAGTAGTTTTGAGGTTAAACAAATTTAATTTCTTAACCACAAAAGAAGCTTAAAATGGTACATGAAAGAGTGATGGAGAAGTTGGCGATTTTGGCTGATGCTGCAAAATATGATGTTTCATGTTCTTCCGGTCAAAGCAACAGGAAAAACAAAAATAAAGGATTAGGAGATTCTTCCGGACATGGTATTTGTCATTCGTATACCGAAGACGGACGTTGTGTTGCTTTGCTGAAAATCTTACTAACCAATCATTGCATTTTCGACTGCGCTTATTGCGTAAGCCGAAAAAGTAATGATGTAAAACGTGCCGCTTTTACCGTGCAGGAAGTGGTTGATTTAACAATTGGTTTTTACAGAAGAAATTATATCGAAGGTTTATTTTTGAGCTCGGGTATTTTTGATAATCCGGATTATACAATGGAACGGTTGGTCAGGATTGCAAAGAAATTGCGATTAGAAGAGAATTTTAATGGTTATATACACTTAAAAGCGATTCCGGGAGCAAGTGACGAATTGCTGCAGCAAGCCGGAATGTATGCAGACCGATTAAGTGTAAATGTCGAAATGCCAACAGAGCAAAGTCTAAAATTGCTTGCGCCCGAGAAAAATCACAATGATGTGATTAAGCCAATGATATATCTGAAAAATGAAATTGTTGGTCATAAAGAAGAAAAAAAACTAAACTACAAAGCACCTGTTTTTGCTCCTGCCGGACAAAGCACGCAAATGGTTATTGGTGCAACCAAAGAAAATGACATGGAAATTCTTGGTATGGCCAATTATTTTTATGAGCAAATGAACATGCGGCGCGTTTATTATTCCGGATATGTACCAATAAGTTATGACAACAGACTTCCTGCAATTGGAACTCCTGTGCCCATGATACGCGAAAATCGTTTGTATCAGGCAGATTGGTTAATTCGTTTTTACGGATTCAACGTTAATGAAATCGTTGGATTCGATCAGCCAAATCTTGACCTTGATATCGACCCAAAATTAGGATGGGCGTTGCGCAATCTGAATCAATTTCCGGTTGACATAAATACTGCCGATTTAGAACTTGTAAAACGCATTCCGGGAATTGGTTATTTAGGCGCACAGAAAATTGTAGCAGCAAGAAAATTTAAAAAACTTGTTCCTCAGGATTTGCAAAAACTTGGAATTGCTTATACGCGTGCCAAATATTTTCTGGCATTTGCAACGCCATTTCAATTACAGAAAGATTTCACTTCCAATCAAATTAAGGATCATATTTTAAATACTCAAAAAAGTAAATACAAAAATGATTTCTCGAATCAACTTGCTTTATTTTAATCAAAATGACACAAGTAATTTACGATGGTACTTACGAAGGCTGGCTCACAGCGGTATTCGAAATTTATGAATATAAACTCGAAGAAATTGTTTTTTCCAAAAACGAATCTTCGGGCGCTTTGCTTTTTGCAAATACACATTTAGTTACAACAAATGTTGATAAAGCCAATCGTGTAGTAAACAGATTGAAAGAAAAGCTTTCTACAGAAGGATTTCAAAATGTTTATTGTGCTTTTTTATCTGAAATAAATGAGATAGAAGAAGTTTTATTTCGATTTGTAAAGTATGTATTTTCAACGTCAAAAAACATCGAAGAAGATTTAAGTAATAATGATGTTTTAGGCGTTAAAAAAGCTTCGCGTTATACAACAAAAGAAAGTCACAGAATGAAAGCCTTTGTGCGTTTTAAACTGGCAAAAGATCAGTTGTATTATGCAATTGTAGAGCCAGAATGCGATGTTTTGCCACTTATAGAAAGCCATTTTAAAAATCGGTATGCAGATCAGCGCTGGTTGATATATGATGCAAAACGTAAATATGGAATTTATTATGATCTTGAAAATACATCGACTGTAACATTACAATTTAATGCTAAATCTGATTCATCAAAATTTTTAGCCGAAATTGGGGATGAAGACGAAGAATTTTTTCAAAACCTGTGGCGAAATTATTTCAAGAGTGTAAATATTGAGTCAAGAAAAAACACAAAACTTCATCTTCAACATATGCCAAAACGATATTGGAAGAATTTAACAGAGAAAATTCCCGATATAAGAAAGAGATAAAAAAACGCTTGAAAACCTCTTTTTATCTCTTTTATATTTAATTCCAAATTCCATTCATTTCGGTCAAAATAATAGGTTTGCCGTTAGTAACAACAATCGTGTGTTCGTGTTGCGCCATATGTCCGCCTTTGTTGCCAACCATCGTCCAGCCGTCATTAAGTTCTACCGCAATAGATGAAGATGTTGAAATGAAAGTTTCAATAGCTACAACAGAATCTTTCTTAAAACGTCTTTGGTCAAATCTGTTTTTATAATTTAGCAATTCATCAGGCTGTTCGTGCAAACTGCGACCAATACCATGTCCGCCTAAATTTTTTATAACCTTGTAACCTCTTTTTTTAGCTTCGGTTTCTATAAGATATCCTATTTCAGAAATTTTTACGCCGCCTTTTATATTATCTATTGCTTTTTGTAAAATATCTTTTGAAGCATCAACCAGTTTTTGATGTCCGTTTTTATCTTCACCAATAACAAAAGAACCTCCGTTATCTGACCAAAAACCATCCAATTCTGCCGAAACATCAATATTAATTAAATCACCTTCTTCAAGAATTCTTTTATCAGACGGAATACCGTGACAAAATTCATTGTTCACGCTAATACAAGTCCATCCCGGAAAACCATAAGTTAAATAAGGTGCTGATTTTGCTCCTAAATCATTCAGGATTTTTCCGCCATAATCGTCTAATTCCTTAGTTGTCATGCCGGGTTTTGCAAAGTTTCTCATTTCTTTCAAAGTAAAAGCAACGGCTTCACTTATCTTTTTCATTCCTATTAATTCTGATTCTTGCTTTATTGACATCTTTTTTATTTTAATGCAAAATTAATTATTTTCAACCAATTCAATATCCATTGTTTTTATCAATCCGTCCTGAAAAGTGTACACATGTTTTACCATTCCATCAAACAGTAAACCACCTTGCAAATCTTTTACATTCTGATGCACTTTAACTTCCAGACTTCCGTTTTCTCTTTCATCAAAACCTACTGGTTCAACCTTAGGGTTTATTTCTGTCCATTGTCTTGTCCAATATTGCTTAATTTCGTCGTGTCCGCTTATGTAACCACCTTCCCAGGCTTTAGACCATTGCACATCTTCTTGCATTGTCGATAATGCGTTGTCTATATTTCTTTCGTTAAAAGCATTGTAGGCTTTCTGAATTGTATCTTCGAATTGATTTGCCATAATTGTGTTTTCTGAAAGGTTTAAATTATTCACTATTTTTGTTATTGCTAATATAACTAATTCATCAATAAATTTCTGCAAACCAAACCTAAACATGAGCATAAACAGCAAAAATATCTCGACCAGAACAGCAACAAATGCCGATTTGCCTAAGCTTGCTGAATTTCTTCAGCTGCTTGTTAATGCAGAACGCCCGTTTGATCCTACGTTAAAAGAAGGCGAAATATTCTATTATAATATAGAAGATATGATAGCAGATAAGGCCACAGAAGTTATGGTTGTCGAAAATAATAACGAAATTATTGGCTGTGGATATGCACAAATACGATCTGCGAAACCGTACCAAAAGCATGAATTATTCGGATATCTGGGTTTCATGTTTACAAAACCAGAATTTAGAGGAAAAGGAATTAACGGTTTATTACTTGAAGATCTAAAAAAATGGGTTTTATCGCAAGGAATTACCGAGGTTAGACTAGAAGTATACGATGAAAACGAAGCAGCAGTGAAAGCATACGAAAAAGCAGGCTTCAAAAAAATACTGACAACAATGCGCTGCGATATAAGTTAAAATAGATAATTTTTCAAAACAAAAAAAGAGACTCGAAAGTCTCTTTTGAATTTATATATCTTTTATAAAAAATTATTTTGCCTGCAATAATTTTTCTAAATATTCAATTTTATCTTTTTCGGCTTGCAACAAACGCTCGTAAAGTTTTTTATTTTCTTCTACTGATTCCATTAATTTATCTAACGGATTGAAAGTGCAGTGACTTCCAAAATTTACATTACTGTCCTTTGTATCTGTAAAACTATTAAAATAATTAATTGCAGCTTCTTCCGAAAAATTTTTAATTGCTTCTACCGTTACACCCAACACTTTTGCTACTTCTAAAAGTCTTTCATCATCAATTGTTTCGCTGTTTTCTATTGCTGATACAGTTTGTTGAGATATTCCTAAAGCTTGCGCCAAAGCTTCTTGCTTCATATCTTTCAGTTCACGAATACGGCTAATTTTTCGCCCTATATGACTTGGTTTTGTTAGTGTGCTCATAGTTCAAAGATATTCAAAATTCTTTAAAAATTTTCAGGTTTGGTAAAACACATTGCTGCATTTGTAAAATACATTTTCATAATTTAAATATGAAAATCTTATGTTTTATATATTCAAACAAAAATACAATTTTTCTCACATGTAATGATATTGTAAACAAATTACTTGAAAAAAGCCTGATTTTAAAAAGTAATAAAAATTGAAATTCATAAAATCAAATTAATATAAACTAATTCTCTTTAAGTAATTGCGCCAGTTTTTGTTTTCCTTCTTCATTATCCGGATTAAGAATAATTGATTTTTTGTACATCATAATCGCTTCTTCATTTTTGCCTGAATCCATTAATAATTGCGCATAACTGTCATACGTATTAAAACTGTCCGGAAATAAAAAAGTGGCCAGTTTAAAAGTTTCCAGAGCTAATTCCTGATGACCTTCAAAAGCAGACATGTAAAAAAGATTATATCCGAGTTCGTTCATTTCCCATTCACTAAAATAATACTTTTTATCTCCTTTATTGGCGTTTAAAACTGCGGCTGCATAATCGGCGCCGTTTTTTACCAGCGCCGTTCCATAAAGCGTCACAAGAGATTTTGAAGTTCGTAATTCCAAAGGCTCTTTTTCATTTAAAATGGCTATTGAAGAAGTTAGAAATCGTCCAAATTCACTTCCGGCAGTAGTATCAAACCCAATAATAACCTGATTTTTAGCTATATTATGCCAGTAAAATGTCGCGAGCCCAATTTTATAACCGCCATGTCCCACAGATTTTCCGTATAAAGGCTGATCAAATATTTCCCAACCCAGTCCGTAAGTCATTTTTCCTTCACCATCAAGCGTATCCATTTTGCCATAATAATTGCTTCCATTATTGAGCATTAATGGAGTCAGGGCTTCTGTAACTGATTTTGGTTTTAATAATTTACCATTAAAAAATGCGGTATCAAAAAGTAAAAGATCTGTCGTTGTTGTCATTATATTTCCTTGTCCAACGGTGCCTTTGTTGTTGTAATTCAAATACTTATATCTCAAAATTGAATCTACAGAAACATACGTACTATCATAACCTGGATGAGGTTTAGCCTGTGCCGTAACTGCCAGTTTATCTTTTTTATCAAAATCAGGATAACTGCTTAAATAACTATTAAACATTCTGGCTGGGCGAAATATATTTTTGTTTAAATAATCACCAAATTTTAATGTGCTTCTATTTTCAACAAGTAATGCCAGTAAATTATATTCGGTATTGCAATATTGAAATTTGTCGCCGGGTTTAAAGTATAAGCCGCGTTTCCATTTTTGAAGTTCAGGAATTACATTTTTGTTCGTTATAATCGTATCAGGAAAATGCTTTACAAGTTCCTCAAACAATTCAAGATCAGGCAAACCGGATGTATGCGTTAAAAGATGCCGAATTGTGATTTCTTTAAACGGAAAATCTTTAAAATATAAAACAAATGGATCATCAAGTTTAAATTTTCCTTTATCCCTAAGCTGCAAAACTGCGGTTGAAGTAATGACTTTTGAAATTGATGCCAGATTAAACCTTGAAATTGAGATACACGGCTGTCTTAAAGAGAGATTGGCGTAACCGGAAGAAAGCTCTGCAATCGTTTTTCCGTTTTGGGAGACAAGGATATTTCCATTATGTTGATTGGAAACATTAAGCGTTTCAAAATAATTTTCGAAATTAGAATTGACATTCTGACCCTTGCAAAAATGGATGGTTAAAGAGGCCAGAACCGTTACGAGATATAGAATAATAGATTTCATGATAGTGTTTAATTAATTCATTATCAAAGAAACAGCAAACATTAAGGCATTTTTAATTTTTTCGGTGAACACGGAAAAAACATCGATAAACACGCCTCCAAATTCTAAAAACAGAATCCATAATGTTATAACTTTGAGTTATGAAAAAAAAGATTTTTTTATTTACACTTGCATTTATAGTCTTTTATATGATGTCATTCGGAATGCGTCAACTTCCAAATCTGGTGCACGGTCGGTTTGACATTCCTTATGGAAGATATCATTTAAAAACCTGGCTTCGGTTTATCGTTGATATGATGCTGTATTATGGTTTGTCATTTGGCACTTATTTGGTGCTGCATCAGTTTTATCCAGTCAGAAAAATGCTGACGATTTTTGTCCTGATACTATTGCTTTCGGTTTCCTTTTTTTATCTAAGTTTTTTCTGGACAAGTTTTATCGAAAATTCACCAATCAGAAGCCGAAATCATTTTCATCTGGTTTCATTTACCGCAATAATCAATATTGCATTTGCATGTGTTTTTTATTTGATCAGATATTCAAAATATCGCGATTTGCAAAATGTGAAGCTGCAGCTGCAAAACAGACAAACCGAATTATTGTTTTTGCGTTCGCAGGTTAATCCGCATTTTTTGTTCAACAATCTTAATAATATATATTCGCTGGTTCTTGAAAACAGCAACCAGGCACTTCCTGCAATTAGTCATCTTGCCGAATTATTACGCTATATGTTATATGATGCCGGAGAAAAAATTGCATTAGAAAAAGAAGTCGATTATCTCGAAAAGTTCATTTACTTACAGCAGCTTCGGTTTGAGAAACCATCTGCAATTCAGTTTGAAATTGATATAAAAGATGGTCAACAGCTTTTGCCTCCGTTAATATTAGTTCCTTTTATAGAAAATGCTTTTAAACACGGAGCGATAAAATCAGATCAAATATGGCTGAAAATAATCTTAAAAAGTGATGCAGAACAATTGTTTTTTCAATGTTCTAATCTAACATCAAAAAACAACACAGATGCTGTAGGCGGAATTGGAATTGAAAACGTAAAAAAAAGGCTGGACTTGCTATATCCAGACAATCATAACTTAAAAATTGAAAAAGACAATGCTTGGTTTGCTGTAAAACTCATAATTAAAAATGATAAATAACAAACTTATAAAATGTATTATTCTTGATGATGAGCATCCGGCGATACGTTTGCTGGCTTCTTATGTAGCTGATACTCCCGGTTTTGTACTTGCTTTAAAAACAACCGAACCTACAGAAGCTTTAAAAGCAGTTTTGAACGGAAATGCAGATCTTCTTTTTCTGGATATTCAAATGCCGGAAATCAGAGGAATCGAAATAATGGAACTGATAAAAGAAACCGCCACAAAAGTAATTATAACTTCTGCCTATCCGGAATATGCTGTAGATGGTTTCAATAATGATGTTATCGATTATTTACTAAAACCCATAACTTTTGACCGTTTTTTAATAGCTGCCGAAAAAGCTAAAGAACGAATTCATAATAGTCTTGGCAGTTGTTCAGGGCATTTAATGCTAAGAACAGAGCATCGTCTTCATAAAACAGATCTTTCGTCTATATTGTACATTGAAGCACTTGGCGATTATTTAATCTTTTTTACTGCATCAGGAAAAATCATTACACTTGAAACCATGAAAAATATGGAATTGCTTTTATCTCCTGAACATTTTCTGCGTATTCACAGGTCTTTTATCGTTAACCTCAATTGCATCGATTATCTCGAAAAAGGCAAAATTGTTATTGGTAAAAAACGATTGCCAATTGGTGAAACCTATAAAGTAAAGGTTAGGACTTTGTTGGGGTATTAGTCAAAGTGATATAAATTAATTGTTTATTTTTCTTCTTCTAAACGATCAACAGCAGAAATCTGATCCAATATATTGGTTTGATTAGGCGAAATGTAGTTTTTTGCTTCAGCCGGAGTTTCTTTCTTAAAAAGAATATCTAAAGCATTATATAGTTTTAATAAAACATCTTTGTCTTCTTTAGCGATCTCTAAAGCAGTATTAAAATTAAAAACGTAATTATTCGAGTTACGTACTTCTACTTTTATCGTTTTTGATGTGATTTTAAATTTTACTATATCCATATTTATAACGTTTTAACTTTTCCGAATGTTCGAACATGAATATTAGCATGTTGAGTTTTATATGACACTAAAAAAGTACTAAAAAATATTTAATTATTAGAGTTATAATCTGATTATTTAAAATTTCGCTCTAATTTTTCATCCGGTGAAGAACTATTTTTAATAAAAAACCCCTAATCAATTGATGATTAGGGGTTTGTTTTTTGTAGCGAGGACGGGAGTTGAACCCGTGACCTCAGGGTTATGAATCCTGCGCTCTAACCAACTGAGCTACCTCGCCAAAATTGCAAGTGAACCGTGTTCCTCATTGCGGGTGCAAATATAAAAATAATATTAAAGCTTACAAGCATAAAATGAAGAAAAAAAAATATTTTTAAAAACGCATTGTTTTTGGACATATATTCTTATATTTCGAAAAAATTAAAAGTAGCACATGGATTCAAAAATACGTTACGAAATAGAGTTTCCAATAAATTCTTCGCCGCAATTATTATATCAATATATATCAACTCCGTCAGGTTTATCAGAATGGTTTGCTGACAATGTAAATTCAAGAGGTGAATTTTTCACTTTTATTTGGAACGATTCGCAGGAAAAAGCACGTTTAGCGTCTAAAAAAACCGGTGAAAAAGTAAAGTTTAAATGGGTCGATGAAAGCAGTAAGGATACTGAATACTTTTTTGAGCTGCATATTTTAGTTGATGAATTAACTAAAGATGTATCATTAATGGTAGTTGATTTTGCAGAAAAAGAAGAAGTAGGCGAGGCTAAACAATTGTGGGAGAATCAGATCTCAGATCTGAAACATCTTATTGGATCAGTTTAGTAAAAGTCTATTTTATGCCTTATATTTGCCCTGAACAAAATTCAGGGTTTTTTTTATGATCAATTTTAACGGAAACATAGTAGCGCAGGATGATAATGTATTAACTCAAAATCGTGCGTTTTTGTATGGAGATGGTGTTTTTGAAACACTAAAAATAATCAATAACAAAATCTTGTTCCTCGAAGATCATTATTTCAGGTTAATGGCTTCGATGCGTGTTGTTAGAATGGAAATTCCAATGAATTTTACAATGGAATTTTTTGAAGAACAAGTTTTAAAACTCGTTCAGCAAAATGAACTTTCTGCATCGGCAAGAGTACGAATTACCGTTTTTAGAAATGATGGCGGTCTATATTTGCCAAAAACGAATGAAATTTCATATTTGATTCATGCAACTGCCCTTGATAATACGAATTACCTATTAAATACAGCTTCTTATGAAGTTGATTTGTATAAAGATTTCTACGTAACCAAACAATTATTATCGTCTATTAAAACGACAAATAAAATGATCAATGTTACCGGAAGTATTTTTGCTCATGAAAATGGTTTAGAGAATTGTATTTTACTTAACGATACAAAAAATGTAGTGGAGGTATTACAGGGAAATTTATTTATGCTAACGGGCAAAAAATTGATCACGCCGCCGGTTTCTGAAGGCTGTCTGAATGGTGTAATGCGTAAACAAATTTTGGCTTTAGCGAAGAAAGTTGCTGATATAGAGGTTTCTGAAGAAATAATTTCGCCATTTGATCTTCAAAAAGCGGATGAATTATTTCTAACAAATGTAATCATGGGAATACAGCCGATAACGAAGTATCGAAAAAAGGAATTTAAAAATGATCTGGCTCATTTATTAGTGCAAAAACTAAATGAATCCATTTCTGAAAATTAATTCAGATATGGATTTTCAGGTGCATTCGACCAAATAACGTAATCTCCGCCCAACTCAATAATTTGTTCTTTCCAAAAGTGAGTGGTAGATTTTCCGATTATTTTATTTTTGTAATTATTATCAGCAATAATCCAGGAGTTGCCCTGCATTTCACTTTCAAGCTGATTTTCATCCCAACCTGTATATCCTAAGAAAAAACGAATGTTATTTTTATTTATAGATCCGTCGTTTATTAAGTCTTTGGTCGATTCAAAATCACCTCCCCAATAAATTCCATTAGAAATCTCGACACTATTCGGGATTAATTCTGGAATATTGTGAATAAAATAAAGGTTATCCTGTTCTACAGGACCGCCGTTATATATCTTAAAAGTGGCATCAATCTCAGGAATTAGGTCATTAATAGTATACTTTAATGGTTTATTAATAATAAAACCTATCGATCCTTCTTTGTTATGGTCTGCTAATAAAATTACCGATCTATTAAAAGATAAATCTCCAATTATCGAAGGCTCGGCAATAAGCAGGTGTCCCTTTTTTAATTTTTCTGAAATCATACGGCTACAATTTTTATTAAATTTAGTTATAATTTTTTTAAAAACCCAAATAAAATCGTTAAACCGCACAAAAAAACCCTCCACAAGGAGGGTTTTAATTATATTATAAGTTTAGAGAACTTTCTTACTTAGTTCACTGCACCTTCTAATTCAGCTCCAGCTTTAAATTTCACTACATTTTTAGCAGCGATTTTGATAGTTTTTCCTGTTTGAGGATTTCTACCGTCTCTAGCAGCTCTAGCTGATACTGACCATGACCCAAAACCTACTAATGAAATTCTTCCACCTTTTTTCAAAGTAGATCCTACATTTCCTAAAAATGATTCTAAAGCTAATTTTGCCGCAGCTTTTGTAATTCCTGCATCAGCAGCGATAGCATCGATTAATTCTGATTTGTTCATAATAATTAGTTATTAATTGTTGGTTAAAAAAAAAATTGTTAATACACAAATTTAATAGGAAATCCGTTCCTTGCAAGTGTTTTCTTTAAATTTAGCAAAAATTGTTAATAACTTGCTTTTTTTGTTCATAAAGCAGGTTGTTTGTCGACTAAAAAAGGGGAAAAACCCCCGTTTTATTGGCCTTAATAGACTTTTGCTTCTTCTGTAAAAGTGATGCCATTTAGTAATTCAGCTACTTGCATTCTCTTTTTCCGGGTAATTGTAAACTTAAAAGTAAAATATAACCATTCTTAATAGCGATTTTGATTTCTTTTTTGCCGCTAATTAAATTTCCAATTTCATGCGAATGCGATTCTGAAACCAATTTTGCTTCATATATTTTAATTGCTAATTCTTCGTTTTTGTCTTTCAAAAAACACCACGAAGCAGGATATGGACTCAAACCTCTAATTAAATTATTGATTTCGTCGCCGGATTTTGTCCAATCGATCTTACAATTTTCTTTATTTAGCTTGTATGCAGTTTTAATTTCAGCGTTATCTTGCTGAATTGTAGTGGTTACATTTCCGTTTTCGATAACTTTTAAAGTATCAATAACAGTTTCGCTTCCTAAATGCATTAATCTATCGTGTAATTCCCCGGCACTTTCTTCCGGCTCAATAGCAATTTCAGAATTTAAAATCATCGCACCGGTATCAATTTTATCATCTATAAAGAAAGTCGTAACACCCGTTTTAGTTTCTCCGTTAATAATAGCCCAGTTAATTGGCGCCGCGCCACGATAATTTGGTAATAATGAGGCATGAAGATTAAAAGTTCCTAAGCCCGGCATTTCCCAGACTACTTTTGGCAGCATTCTAAAAGCAACAACGATTTGTAAATTAGCATTTAAAGCTTTTAATTCAGCGAGAAAATTTTCGTCTTTTAAATTTACAGGCTGTAATAAAGTAAGGTTGTTCGCCAGTGCATATTCTTTTACTGCCGAATATTTTATTTTTTGTCCGCGTCCAGCTGGTTTATCTGCAGCCGTAATAACGCCAACAACATCGTAATTGTTTTTAATAATGGTATCCAGAATACCAACGGCAAATTCCGGAGTTCCCATAAATATAATTCTCAATTTTTCCATTATGATTTTAAAGTGTATTTATTATTTGATTGAATGGTAATATGATTGTTTTCCAATAATTCCTGAAGTACTAAAACAATATCGTTAGCATCCAGTTTTATCTGAGCCTGAATTTCTCTCGAAGTCAAAGCGGCCGATTTTAATAAATGCAAAATTTTATCTGCAATCGAATCAGCTTCTGTGATTTTTCCTTTTTGAGTAATACAATAGGAGCAAACACCACAATTTTCTGTTGTTTCTTCTCCAAAATAATCTAAAATCAAACGATTTTTGCAGGTTTTATTCTCCTTTATATAATGTAGAACAGATAAAAGCTGTTCTTTTTTCAGTTGATTTTGTCTTTCCAGATATTTAGAAACCCTGTTTATAGTTAAATCGTCTTCGCGAACTTCATTAAATAATATAGTGGCGTCGTTATTTTTTGATTTATAATCGATGATTTCTTTCTCTTTCAGTTTTTCTAAAACCGCAGCAACCTGTTCTTCCGTATGATTTGATTTTCTTGCAATTAAAGAAAGGTTAAAAGGCGTTTTCATTTCATAGACACCCGGATAAGTTCTTAAAATTGCCAGAATAATTTCTTCTTCATTTTGATTTAAACTTATATAACGAATCACTTCTTTTGATTCAATTAAAAACTGCATTGTAATCTTTTCTGAAAACTCCTGAGACATCGTAATAATTCCCTGCTGGTTTAAAAACTGTAAAGCGTTATATGTTTTTAAAGTAGGGAAGTCGTATTTATGGCAAAAATGATTTAGTTTAAACGAAAAAGAATCATCCAAACCTTCACCGTAAGCAATCTGAAAATAATTGCAAAGTTTAACATACATGGTTTTCAGAAACTTTTTATCCGGCAAAACACTCAAAAACTGCTGTTCGGTTTGGTTGGCGTCTGAATTATTATATAGTAAAACAGAAAAAGCCTTTTCGCCATTTCGTCCCGCTCTTCCTGATTCCTGATAATAATTTTCAATATTTTCAGGAAGCTGCGTATGAATTACGGTTTTTACATTGTCTTTGTCAATTCCCATTCCAAACGCATTTGTCGCCACAATTACCTGTGCTTGTTCAGACATCCACAATTGCATGTTTTTATCTTTTTCTTTAGCCGAAAGTCCGCCATGATAATAAGTTGCTTTAAATCCTAAAGATTGTAATTGCGTCGATATATTCAAACATGATTTTCTATTTCGTACATATATAATAGAAGGCTGTGGATTTTTCTTTAAAATTTGTTCCGTGCGATACAATTTGTCTTCCACTTCAAAAATCATGTATGCAATGTTTTTTCTTTCAAAAGATTGCTGAAAAAGTTTCGGATCTTTTAAGCCCAGTTCCGTATTAATGTCTTGAATAACCCTTGGAGTTGCCGTTGCCGTTAAAGCCAAAAACGGAATTTTAGGAAAGTATTTTTTAAGTTCTGAAATTTTCAAATATGCCGGACGAAAGTCGTGTCCCCATTGCGAAACACAATGCGCTTCATCAATAGCAATTAAATTGATAGGTAAATTTTTAATACGTTCCAAAATCCAATCCGATTGTAAACGCTCAGGCGAAAGATATAAAAACTTGTAATTTCCGTATTGGCAATTGTCTAACAGATCAATTATTTCTTCCGTATGAATTCCTCCGGTAAGCGCAATCGCTTTAATATCACGTTTTTGTAAATTCGCCACCTGATCTTTCATCAAAGCGATTAAAGGAGAAATAACCAAACAAATTCCGTCCTGCATCATAGCCGGAACCTGAAAACAAATCGATTTTCCGCCACCGGTTGGCAGTAAGGCAAAAGTATCCTGACCGTCTAAAACCGACTCAATAATTTCTTTTTGGAGCGGTCTGAAACTGTCGTGTTTCCAGTATTTTAAAAGAATTTCTTGTGCTTGTGGCATGGCTCTGGTTTTAAAGTTAAAAATTTAGAAATCAGTTCTAGTTTTACAACTTTAAACCGCCTGCCTAAATTTTATCTAATATATAAAGAATTCTGTTTTCAACCGTATCTTTTGGCACTTCAATTAAGGTGTAACCATATTTTTTGTACGTTTCAACAAGATGTTTCTGAATCGTTAATGCCTGTTCAAAATTTTCATAACGCTCTGTGTCGCTTTCGTAAATTTCTTCCCAAGGCGGTAAAATAAAAGTTTTAGTATATTTAAAATTCTCGCAGGCTTTTATAAAATGCTCCGGATATTCGTCGCCAATATAATCCATATATGCAACCACATCTGGAATTCCGCGATCTATAAAAACTACATTATCAGGTTCTTCAAGAGCATTTTTAAATTGTTTAATTCTGCCTTCAAGAAGCATTTCGCTAAACAATAAAGGTTGTTCCAGAAACAATTGTTCGATACCGCGCTGTTGCGCTTCGAGAGTAACTTGTCTTGAAATTTCAGGGTAACAGCAGTAGCCACGAGCTACCAATTCGTTGATAAGAGTAGATTTTCCCGTTCCCGGGCCACCAATGAGAACTATGATTTGTTTTTGCACTTTCGTAAAATAAAGCGCAAATTTACCTAAACTTATTGTATTTAAAAAGATTATTTTAACTAAAGCGAATGATTTCGTAATTATTATGATGCTGGACTAAAGTCCAGCTCTATAAAATAAATCGTTCCTCTGGAACTAAAACAAAAAAGAGTCAGAGACTCGACAAATATTTTAGGGCTGAACTTTAGTCCAGTTTAAATGTATAATGTAAAGATATTGGTTCGTAATAATTATAATGAGTAATTCGTAATACCTGTAAGGTTTTGAAAACCTTGCAGGAGAAGAAAAATCAATCTAATTACTCACAAAATAAATATTTTCCTGAATCCTTGCCTTTCTTCTCTGAAGGAATAATAATATGTGATTCAAATTTCTTTCCTTTCAAAACATCATTTACAAAATCCAAAACATATTGCTGTCCCTGATGAAAAAGATAACCTGAAAATTCATGACTGCCGCCGCAAAATGTAATCATTTCAATGTCTTTGTGTAAATTATTCATATGATTATAAACGGCATAAGACCCAAAAAGAATCAACCAGCCTGAAGCATTTGTCGGACAAGAACGGTGCGAACCTGCAGCGTAAGGAACGGTCTGGTCGTTATTTCCATGTGCCAATAACATAGGAATCGCTTTTTCTTTTGTAATTAAATTAATATCCTGAATTGCTCCGGAACCTCCAATAAAACCGGTGTATTTAAAGTTCTCCGGTAAATTACTTTTGTATAAATTCATCAGTTTATAATCCCAAAACGAAGCATGAAAACCAATTTCGGCACCAGCACTAATTCCCGAAATAAAGATTTTCGAAGCATCGAGATTGTATTTATTGGCATTTTCAATCAAAAACGAAGTTGCCTGCCACATATCGCTCACGCCAATTTGAATCGCTTTTATTTTTTCGGTTAAGGTTCCATTACAGCCAAAATCTTTTCCTTTCATATATAAACTGTACGAAATACTGGCAACTGCATAACCGTTTTTCGCCATAAATATTCCGAAGTCTTTTTCGCTTGTACGTTCACCGCCGGAAAATCCTCCGCCAAAAGCAAAAATGATTAGCGGAATTTTCTCGCTGGTTTTTTTCTGAGGCAAATACAAATCTAAATCCAGTTTGATTGTATCATTCTGAAAATAAGTCATCGTTTTGATTTCCTGTGACTGAATGTTGTGAAAAGTGAGAATTGTAAAAAGTAAAAAGATAATTTTTTTCATGGGATTGTGTTTTAATCTCGCAAAGTCGCAGAGTCGCAAAGAAAACGTTCTAAGTTTAAAAACTTTGCGACTCTGCGACTTTGCGAGAGATTTCGTTGCATTCTTTTCTCAAATATAAGATGAAATTTCACAAAGAAATAAAGTTACAAAGCTTTTTTCTTTGCACCTTTGCGCCTCTGTAACTTTGCGCCTTTTTCGAAAGAAAAAAATCTAAAATCTAAACTCAAAACCGTATATTTGCGTTTATTTTTAATTACGAATGGAGAACGATAAAGAAAAAAACACCGCCGAATTTTACGAAAGATTAAAGGTTGAGTTAGACAACTCAAATACTTGGCCTGCAGAATACTTGTATAAATTTATAGTGCCTACAGTAGCCGATAATGTTGAGCGCGTTGAAAAAGCTTTTGACAGTATGGGTGCGGTTATTAAAACAACAAAATCTAAAACAGGTAAATTTACCAGTGTTTCTGTAGATGTTACGATGAATAGTGCCGACGAAGTGATTGGCAAATACAAAGAAGTATCTACAATAGAAGGTATAGTTTCATTATAACTTATGGTCGAAAAATATAAAAAAGAAGTCGCGAATGACGTTGTTTTTAATTTAGAATACAATTCTGAAAGACAGCGTTTACTTATTCCGGAATATGGTCGTCATCTGCAAAAACTGATCGATCAGGCTACTATTATTGAAGATGATGAAACGCGAAATAAAGCCGCAAAATACATCATTCAGGTAATGGGAAGTTTGAATCCGCATTTGCGTGATGTGCCCGATTTTCAACATAAATTATGGGATCAGCTTTTTATCATGTCTGATTTTAAATTAAATGTAGAATCACCATATCCAATTCCTTCAAGAGATGTATTGCAGTTAAAACCGGATGTTTTACAGTATCCTCAAAACTTCCCGAAATACAGATTTTACGGTAACAATATCAAATATATGATTGATGTTGCCAATAAATGGGACGAAGGCGAAATGAAAAATGCATTGGTTTTGGTAATCGCCAATCATATGAAAAAATCATATTTGAGCTGGAATAAAGACACGGTAAAAGATGATGTGATTTTTGAACATTTATTTGAATTGTCAGGCGGAAAAATCAACTTGCTGCAAAGTACAGAAGAGCTTTTAAACACAACTGATTTATTACGTACCAACAAACGCATGTCGAATAAAATCACACCACCGGGACAACCAAAAATTCAAAGCAACAAAAACAATAAAGGTCCGGGAAAACCTAAGCCTTTCCAGAAAAATAATAATCAGAAGTAAAAAAAGAAAGGGTTAAGATGCTAAGGAACTAAGATGCTAAGATATTTAGCTTAGAACCTCAGAATCTCAGAACCTCAGAACCTAAAAGACATCTATGGGAATTTTTAAAATCGAAGGAGGAATTCCTTTAAAAGGAGAAATCACTCCGCAAGGAGCAAAAAATGAGGCATTACAAATTTTATGTGCCGTGCTTCTAACGGGGGATAAAGTAAAAATTAATAATATTCCCGATATTATTGATATCAATAAATTAATCACTTTGTTGGGTAATTTAGGAGTTAAAATTCAACGCAATGAACCGGGTTCGATTACGTTTCAGGCTGATGAAGTTAATGTTGGATATTTAGAAACAGAAGCTTTCAAAAAAGAAGGTGGAGCACTTCGTGGTTCTATTATGATTGTTGGACCGCTTTTGGCACGTTTCGGAAAAGGATATATTCCAAAACCGGGAGGAGATAAAATTGGTCGTCGTAGATTAGATACACACTTTGAAGGTTTTATTAACCTTGGAGCAAAATTCAGATACAACAGAGAAGATCACTTTTACGGAGTAGAATCTCCTGAAGGAGGACTTACAGGAACAGATATGCTGCTTGATGAAGCATCTGTTACCGGAACAGCAAACATTGTTATGGCTGCAGTTTTAGCAAAAGGACAAACAACAGTTTACAACGCTGCCTGCGAACCTTATTTGCAACAATTGTGTAAAATGCTGAACTCGATGGGAGCTAAAATTACCGGAGTTGGTTCAAATTTATTGACTATTGAAGGTGTTGAAAGCCTTGGTGGATGCGAGCACACAATTCTTCCGGATATGATCGAAATTGGTTCCTGGATTGGTCTTGCGGCGATGACAAAAAGCGAAATCACAATCAAAAATGTAAGTTGGGAAAATTTAGGTTTGATTCCAAATACATTCAGAAAACTTGGAATTACTATCGAGAAACGCGGAGATGATATTTACATTCCTGCTCACAAAGATGGTTACGAAGTAAAAACAGATATCGATGGTTCTATATTAACTATTGCAGATGCGCCTTGGCCAGGATTTACGCCTGATTTATTGAGTATTGTTTTGGTTGTGGCAACACAAGCAAAAGGCGATGTTTTAATTCACCAAAAAATGTTCGAAAGCCGTTTGTTTTTCGTGGATAAATTAATCGATATGGGAGCAAAAATTATGTTATGTGATCCGCACAGAGCGGTGGTTATGGGACATAATTTCGAATCTCAATTAAAAGCAACAACAATGTCATCTCCGGATATTCGTGCCGGGATTTCATTATTAATTGCTGCGCTTTCTGCAAAAGGAACAAGTACAATTCAAAATATAGAACAAATCGACCGTGGATATGAGCGTATCGACGAGCGTTTGAGAGCTATTGGCGCAAAAATCGTGAGAGCGTAAAAAATAGTCTAAATGACAGATGAAAAAAAAGCTATAAAAGCTACTATCTTTAGTATAGTCGGAAACACCTGCTTAGCCTTGATAAAAGGTTTGGCAGGTTTTTTTGGCAATTCTTACGCCTTGATTGCAGACGCGATCGAATCGACTGCAGACATATTTTCGTCTTGTTTGGTTTTATTCGGAATCAAATATTCGAACAAACCAGCCGATGAAAATCATCCGTATGGTCATGGGCGCGCCGAACCTTTAATTACTTTTTTGGTAGTTGGTTTTTTAATTACATCGGCAACTATTATTGGCTACGAAAGTCTTGCAAATATTCAATCATCACACGATTTACCAAAATCCTGGACTTTGTATGTTTTAGGAGCAATTATCATCTGGAAAGAGTATTCGTATAGATTGGTAATGAAACGAAGTAAGGAAACAAATAGTTCCTCTTTAGCAGCAGATGCTTGGCACCATCGCAGTGATGCAATTACTTCTGTCGCAGCATTTGTTGGTATTTCCATAGCGCTGATTATGGGAAAAGGTTACGAATCTGCAGATGATTGGGCGGCACTTTTTGCTGCTTTTTTTATCTTATATAATAGTTATAAAATTTTCAGACCTGCTCTTGGCGAAATCATGGATGAACATTTAAATGATGATTTAGTCGAAGAAATTCGTGTAAAAGCGTTGACGGTTCCGGGAATCCTGGGTACCGAAAAATGTTTTATTCGTAAAGCAGGAATGAAATATCATGTAGATCTTCACGCAATAGTTTCGGCAAAAATTTCTGTGAAAGAAGGGCATGATTTATCACATAAACTGCAGGACACTTTAAAAGAAAAAATACCTCAATTAGGAAATGTTTTGATCCATATTGAACCAGATGATTATCATTGAGGAAAGGTTCAAAGTTTCAAAGGTGCAGAGGTACTAAGGTTTTAAAAATTTTTAAACTTTGGCAAAGATAGAAGCTTCAAAATCCGTTTATTCTTTAAAGAGTAAACGGATTTTTTATTGGTATGATAAGTTCAAGTGAAGCCAAGAACGTCTCAAAAAAGCATCATCCTTTGTTCCTCTGCACCTTGAACCTTTGTACCTAATCTAAAACATTTAAAATCTTCAAGCCAAATACAACACCATTTTGTTGAATTCCACTTTGGTAAGAATGAACATAATCTATTCGGAACAATTTAAATTTACCGAAACCAAGATTATCTAAGCCCACTGTAAACTCAGAATAAGGTTTTCTGTCTGGAATTGCCAATGAATGAAAACCAAGATTCATTGTTGATTTTAATAAATTTAATAGCGGAATTTTATTCATAATAAATCCCGTATCATTATATTCTAAATGGTTTTCAAAATAACTGTTATTTGTACTATTGGCATAATAAGGCATTAAATTGAAAACATTCAAATAACGGTCGCTTGTACCAATGTGAGTTTGGTTTCCGTTAAAATGTCTATAGTCGATAAACGATATGTTTTCGGCATTAAAAAACTTTCCGGCTCTGAAATTCATTCCTAAAATTCCTTTATTCTGGAGTGATAAATCATATTGTACAGATGCGCCAATTCTTTCAAATTCATATTTTTTCTCGCTTGCAGCAAAAGCTTTTTCAAATGCTAAAAATAGAGTTGGATATTTATCATCTTTAAAATTATATCTTCCGTCAGGTCTTGAAATGTATTTATTTCCAAAGTTGATTCGGGCTGTCAAAGCGGCTTTAAATAAATGATGCGGATCAAATGCAGGGATAATAAAATCATTTGGCGCAAGCGGATTATTCGATGAATAAATATCATCCTTTTTAAAGAATGAATAATCAGTTGTATTAAAAAGCGGTTTTCGCTGTTCGTAAGCTACTTTTGCATTCAGATTTACTCCGTTTGCAACATCTTGTGCATAATTAATCTGAGCAAATTCTAAATTATACAACTTCATATAATTGTCTTTGAAAAATAAAGAACTTATAGAATTGACAAGCTTGCTTATTGGTTCTGCACTATTAAATTGTGCCGTTTTTGTTCCGCCCGATATGCCAATTGTTGCGAAATTAATGTTGTTGAATTTATGATTGAATTCTCCAATAACGCGGAAACGTTCATCAGAAAAACCATAATTAAAAGTAGTTTTTACAGAAGTGGTTTTTCCTTCCTCTTCATTCCATGTTTTAAAAGAGAAACCGGAATCTAAATTAAACCCCTGAACGGTGTTAAAACTCAGTGAAGTAATGTTTAATAAACCCTCATAACTGAAAGAATATTTTTTAAAAGTGTTTTTGTAATCATAACCGGCCAGAATATCCCAAACCTTAAACTTATTGTTTTTTGCATCAATAGAATCCGTATATTTTTGAGATTTTCGAATGATTTGTAAACTGTCTTTTTTAGTATAATCTGTGCTTTCTTCGATCGTTAACGGAATTGGACGAATTTCATTCCAAAAAGTATTGTCTTTTTTATTGGCATTAGCTTCAAAAGCAACAATTTCGTTCGTAAAAGTTTTCTTTTCAAACGAATCAGGAAATTCATAATTGGAATAAACATAATTAAATTGTCCTGAAAATTTTACACCAAAAATTCCCGCATTAAATGAAAGTGTCTGCGCATTTTTAGACCAGATTTTATTTGCAGCATTATAATTAAAGCTCTGTTTTAAAGTCATAATTTCAGTAAATTCATTCTTCATTCGGTACCCTTTTATATCGAGATCGATCGCATAAATGGCAAAACTGTCATCAACAATATAGATATAACCTTCAAAAACAGGCTCTTTATCGCGTTTTGGCGTTACTTTAATTTTATTGATTTCATGATTATTAGCATCAAAAAAAGTTCCTTCGAGTTTGTATTTATAATAGTTGAATGCATTATCAGCAATTGGCGAAATCAAATTGATATCGAAGTCTAAAGTATTGTCATAAAAATCATAATAGGATAAAGTTGCTGTATTATAACTGTATCCTTTATTGTTTCCGGAAATACGTGAAGCAATGATTTTTTCTTTTAGTTTATTGGGTTTTTCATAAGCAATTTTCGAAACGGTTTCAGATAAATACAAAATTCCGGTTCCTGTAGAATCCAGATTAGAAGACATATCATCGCCAAGATCTACTTTTTGACCAAGAATTTTTTTTGGTAAATCTTTCACTTTAAACATTCCTTTAGAGTAAAAATCGGCAGTATAACGGGACGTTTTTTCAGCGTTTTCTTTTTTGTTTGCAATAGCGCTTCTTATAATTGCATTTGCCGGATTATTTTTGGGATCAATAATTACTTCATTTAAAGTAAAACTTTCCTCGGGCATTTTTACATCCAGAATAACTGTTTTAGAATCTGGCGAAACGGAAAGTTTTTGAGTTTTAAAGCCTAAATATTGAAAAATGATTCTGTTTTTACCAATCTCTTTTACGATAAGCTGATATTTTCCCTGCTCGTTTGAGGTTGTTCCGCTGTATGTGTTTTCTTCAAAAACAGAAACAAAAGGCAACGGATTTCCTTTTTCATCGGTAATCGTTCCTTTGATTTGGGCAAAGTTTGAAATCGAAAAAAATAAAAAGGCAAGTAAAGTAAATTTTTTCATGAAAGTAGTTTCTCTCACAAAAATAGAATAAGTAAAAAGCGAGCCTATTAATTATTTGTTAAATATTAAAACCTTACAACTCTGTCAGACTGAACGCCCCGATCCCGAAGCTTAGGGCAATTTCATTAAGCTAATCTTTAGAAAATAAAATCCGTTTTTATCTGCGTTTTACGAAGTAAATCTGTTTTATCCGCGTCAAAATTAGACGCTGATTTTACTGATTTGCTAAAGCGAAAACACTGATAAAAATGGATTTTTCTAATTACCTTCTTGATTAAACTGTTAAGTAATTTTGTGGATTTCCCCTTAACTAAATGACATTGATTTTAGGCACGGGAGAAGCTTTTTTACAAAAAAGACTGAATCGCTAAGTCGTAACTTTTTAATCCAAAGCCCAAAATGACCCCTTTTGCATTTCCTGACAAATATGATTGATGTCTGAAACTTTCACGCGCGTATGTATTCGAAATATGAACTTCGATAACCGGAGTTGTAATTGCTTTCATGGCGTCGCCCAAACCTATAGAAGTATGCGTGTAAGCGCCAGCATTTAAAATAATTCCATCAAATGTAAAACCAACTTCCTGGATTTTTCCAATCAATTCGCCTTCAATATTACTTTGGTAATAGGAAAGCTCAACGTTTGGAAATTTGTGTTCCAGTTTTTCGAAATAATCTTCAAAAGTTTGACTACCGTAAACTTCAGGTTCTCTTTTTCCCAGAAGATTTAAATTTGGACCGTTGATTATAGCGATTTTCATAAGTGATTTAAATTTTAATATAGTGATTTGAATTCATTTATGTTTCATAAAAAACATTTCACAAGAATGTAAAAATAAAAAAACCGTTCTAATTAATAGGACGGTTTTTATAAAAGTATGTGATATTATTTTTAGAACATAAATCCGGCAGACAATTGTACTGTGGAGTTTTTAACATCTGCATTTTTTGAAGCTTCTGTTAAGCCTAAACCGTAACGACCCTGAACAAAGAAGTTTTTGGTAATTTTATATCCTAATCCGGCATTAAGTCCAAATTCGAAAGTTTCTCCATCTTCTACATCAAAATCATTTTTTTCGCTAACTAAAAAGGAAGCTTGTGGACCAACCTCAAGACTAAATGAATCTGTTAGGTAAAACTTAGCCATTACAGGAATTGATATGTAGCCTAATTCATTTTTAAATTCCTGATCTACATTTTTGTAAGTTGCTCCCTGAGTAGAATATAAAAGCTCTGGCTGAACAGAAAATCTGTCTAGTAATTTAATTTCGGCAACTAATCCTGCGTGAAAACTTGTAATGCCTTCTTTATCAAAATTTTGTTCAGGAAATGCGTCTCCGGTTTGACTGGCGAAATTTACCCCTGCTTTAACACCTATCTGTAGTAATTGTGCCTGAATTGTAGCCGATGTTGCAATGAACAATACAGCTGCTAATAATATCTTTTTCATAGAATTGTCTTTTTAAGATTAAAATTGTTTTATAATATTAAAACTACAGTTTTTTCATTTTATTGCTTTTATACATTGCTTTAAAAAAATAACAAAATTTACATTTTTCAAATCAGCAATCGAGGTTTGCTCTATTCCTTTAAATTAAATTCTGTCTTATTTTAATACAATAAACACTTCTAGTGGATTTTTAAAGGTAAGAATAAACTTATTTTTATGTATTAATAACAAATTAAAAAAAATAAAAATGAAAAAAATGATTTTCGCTGCTATTGCAGTAATGACTTTTGGTTTTGTAAGTGCGCAGGACAATGGATTTAAGGTTGGTGCTCATGTTGGTTTGCCGGTTGGCGATAGTAAAGATTTGTTTTCTGTGAATCTTGGTGTTGATGTGGCATATTTATGGAAAGTAACTGATAAATTTAGTGCAGGTGCGACAACTGGATATTCCGCTTATTTAGGTAAAAGTAAGATGTATACTTTTGGGCCTTTGTCTTATGAGCTTACACAAAAAGATGTATCATATATTCCTGTAGCTGCTACTGCGCAGTATTCTATTGTAGATAACTTTTTTGTAGGTATTGATTTAGGATATGCAATATCTGTTACAGATGAAGCTGATGGAGGATTCTTGTATCAGCCAAAAGCAGGATACCAAAACAAAAAGATTGAAGTTTATATGGGATATAAAGGGATTTCTGATCATGTAGACGTTTCTTCTATTAATTTAGGATTTAATTACAAGTTCTAATTTAAAACAATCCTTTTTTAGAGAAACCTTCCTCAATTTTGAGGAGGGTTTTTTATTTTATTTCTTTTTGTTTCTTGACTTTTAACAATTTATTATTTAATTGTTATGTTATTTAACATGATTTTGGCTCTTAATTACTACATTATTTGTTAAAAAACAAGATTTTTTTTGTAAAGTATAATTTTATATTTGGCACGTAAATTACAAACCAAAAAAATTAAAAATGAAAAAAATTATGTTAACTGCGGCAGCAGTATTGGCTTTTGCCTTTTCAAATGCACAAGAAACTAAATTTGGAGTTAAAGCTGGTCTTAACATTTCTAACATAGGTGGAGATGTTGAAGATAATTCAGCTATTGTTGGTTTCCATGTAGGTGGATTTGCTGAAATTAAATTATCAGAAAAATTCGCAATTCAACCAGAATTATTGTTTTCTACTCAAGGATCTAAAATTGAAGATTCTGGTGAAAATTTTTCTGCAGAAGATAAATTGAACTTATCTTACATTAATGTACCGATTATGGCTAAATTTTATGTTGCACCAAAATTCAGCCTTGAGGCTGGACCTCAAATCGGATTTTTAGTTAGCGCTAAAGATAAATACAAAGAAACATTTGATGGAGAAACTATTTCATCTAACGAAGACGTTAAAGACAATTTTAAATCTATTGACTTCGGTGTAAATCTTGGAGCTGGATTTGATTTTACAGAAAATCTTTCTGCCGGTGTTCGTTATAATATCGGTTTATCAAATATTGCTGAAGCAGAGGGTGAAGATTTCAAGTTAAATAACAGTGTTTTCTCTTTATCTGTAGGATACAAATTCTAATCTTTTCATTAAGATATTTTAAAGCCTTCTTATTTGAGAAGGCTTTTTTATTTGCTTGATTTTTAACAATCTATCATTTAATTAAAATGTTTATTAACAAAACTTTGGCTCTTAATTACTACATTATTTGTTAAAAAACAAATTATTTTTTATGAAGAATAGTTTTATATTTGGTTATTAATTTTAACCAAACATATAAAATGAGAAAAATTATTTTATCTGCAATTGCAGTTATGGCATTTGGGTTTACCAATGCTCAGGAAACAAGATTTGGAGTTAAAGGAGGCCTGAACCTTACGAATTTTTCTGGAGATGTTGATACAGAATCTTTAGTTGGATTCCAAGTTGGAGGTTTCGCAGAAATTAAAATTATAGAAAGATTGGCAATCCAGCCAGAACTTTTATTCTCTACTCAAGGAGCAAAATATAATTATATCGGAAGCAATGATGGCGATTTAAAATTAAACTATATCAATGTACCGGTTTTAGCAAAATTCTACATCACTAAACAGTTTACAGTTGAAGCAGGACCTCAAATTGGGTTTTTAGTTTCTGCTAAAGATGAAGGAGATGATGTTAAAGATTTTTACAAATCAACAGATTTCGGTTTTAATTTTGGCGCAGGTTACAATTTTACTGACAATCTTTCACTAGGTTTACGTTATACCGTTGGTTTGTCTGGCGTTGTTGACGGAGGTGATTATGATGATATAGATGATTATTACGATAGTGCAAAGAATAGTGTATTAGCTTTAGCATTAGCATATAAGTTCTAATGTTTATTATACAATATATAAAAGCCTTCTCAATTGTAGAAGGCTTTTTTAATAGAGGATCAATTTAAATAATACAGATTTTAATTAATTATAAATAAATAACAAAAAATGAAGAGAATTATTTTGTCTGCAATTGCAATTATGGCATTTGGTTTTACAAATGCACAAGAAACTAAATTTGGTTTAAAAGGAGGTTTGAATATTTCAAATTTTTCGGGCGATACTGAGGGAATTGATTTTAAATCCAGAATCGGATTTAATATTGGTGCTTTTGTAGAGATTAAACTATCAGATAAATTTGCGATACAACCAGAGGTTTTGTATTCTACTCAAGGTGCTACGGCTGATGATTTTGCAGATTTTGAAACAGGTATTACAGGTGACGTTGCTTTTAAACTTAACTATATAAATATTCCTGTTATGTTTAAATATTATGTTGCAGAAAAATTTAATATTGAAGCAGGACCACAAATAGGTTTTTTAACTTCTGCAAAAACAACTACAACATTAAACGGATATTCAGGTGAGCATGATATGGATGTAAAAGATAGTTTTGAATCAGTTGATTTTGGTTTAAATCTTGGAGCAGCATACGATTTTACAGAGCATTTTTCTGCGGGATTGCGATACAACTTGGGTTTGGCAAATACTGCTAAAACTGAACCTGGAGATGATTCAAAAGTTCATAACGGCGTTTTTTCGGTAAATGTTGGATACAAATTCTAATTATACTTTTTGATATTCAAAAGCCTTCCAAATATGGGAGGCTTTTTTATTATATTGAGTTAACAATAAATTTATTTTAACATAATCCTGTTTAATTATAGAATTATTTGTTAAAAAACAAATCCTTTTTCACTAACTATAGGTTTATATTTGCCACTTAATTTTAACCTACAAATAAAATGAAGAAAATTATCTTATGTACTATTGCAATAATGGTATTTGGGTTTGCGAATGCGCAAAAAACTAGATTTGGAGTAAAAGGTGGTCTTAATATCGCTACGATAAATGGTCTTGATGATGCTAATGCATTAATTGGTTTTCAATTAGGTGGTTTTGCTGAAATCAATATTTGGAAAAAATTATTCATTCAGCCAGAACTTGTATATTCTGCTCAGGGAGCTAAATTTGATAGATATTATGGTGATCCAGGCTTTACCGTAAATTTAGATTATATCAATGTTCCTGTGTTAGCTAAATATTATATTACAAAACAATTTACTGTTGAAGCTGGACCACAACTTGGTTTTTTAGTTTCAAGCAAAAACATTAACAATGAAAAATCAGTAGATTTAGGCTTTAATTTTGGAGCAGGATATAATTTTACAGATAATTTCTCTGCAGGTATTCGTTATACTGTAGGTCTTACAAATGTATATGATACTCATTATGACTATAATAATGATGATTATTATGGAGATTATTTAGATAACAGACGTACAAATGGTGTTCTTGCATTAACTGCAGCATACAAATTCTAATTCTTTTTTAGAATATTTATAAAAACCTTCCGTAATCCGGAAGGTTTTTTTATGCTTAAAAATGTTTTACTTTGTAAGTATGAAATGGAATACTTATATAAAAGATTATCAATCGTATTTGCGTATCGAAAGAGGATTGTCTAAAAACACCATCGAAAATTACGGCTTCGATATCGAGCGATTATGTCTTTTTTTAGAAACAAATCAAATTGAAGTTTCTCCCATAAATATTACTGATGAAACAGTTCAGCAATTTATATATTCAGTTTCTAAAGAAGTAAATCCACGTTCGCAGGCGAGAATAATCTCCGGACTAAAAAGCTTTTTTAATTACTTAATTTTTGAAGATTACAGAAAAGACAGTCCGTTAGAATTAATCGAATCGCCAAAAACCGGACGTAAATTACCGGATACTTTATCTGTAGAAGAAATTGATGCACTTATTGCTGCGATAGATTTAAGTTCAAACGAAGGCGAAAGAAATCGTGCAATGCTAGAAACTTTATACGGTTGCGGACTTCGGGTTTCTGAATTGGTTTCGCTTAAAATTTCTGACTTATTTTTTGAAGAAGGTTTTATCAAAATTACCGGAAAAGGAAATAAAGAACGTTTTGTTCCTATTGGAAAAGTGACGCAGAAATATATTCAAATCTATCAAAACTCAATTCGGAATACCTTAAATATAAAAAAGGGTTTTGAAGATACATTATTTTTAAACAGGAGAGGAAACCAGCTTACGCGTTCGATGATTTTCGCCATAATAAAAAACCTCGCCGCACAAATCAATCTTCATAAAAATATTAGTCCGCATACTTTGCGTCATTCCTTTGCAACACACTTGCTTGAAAATGGGGCAGATTTAAGATCAATTCAGTTAATGCTTGGACATGAATCGATTACGACAACCGAAATTTATGTGCATTTAGACCGAAGTTTTTTAAAAGAAGTTATGCATTCTTTTCATCCAAGAAAGTAGTTTTTACGTATATATTGGTGTTGTTGTATTTTTATGTCTTAAAAATTAATATCTTGTATTATATTTCTGCATTAATAGGGTTAAAAACAATAACTTATCTCTTTTTCTGTTATTGGTTAAAGATTAATTTTAATAATTCAGTTTGCATAAATAGATATATATGGTTTTTGATTTATATGAAAATGAGGATTGTTTAGAGGTGAATAATTTTTATAAAAAATTGTTTGCTGAAATGCCTGATTTGCTTTTTCAATTTGTAATCGATTGTAATAATAACTACACTTTTCCCCTTGTTAGTAAATCGGCAGATGAAATTTTTGAATTACAAGCGACAACTTTTTCAAACGAAATCACATTAATTATTTATAACAGAATTCATCCCAATGACAGAGACTTATTTTTTCAGTCTTTGGTAAAAGCCCGTAAAGAAATAAAACCCTGGGTAATTGAATTTAGAGCCATTTTGCCCAAAAAAGGATTGCGCTGGTTTAAAGTTTCTTCAAAAACAGAATTAGCTCCGAATGGCTGCGTTAGTTTTTTTGGACATGTTTCTGATATTACGGACTTAAAAGATAAAGAAGAAAAATTACGTATCTCCGAAGAACGTTTTCAGTTTGCCCTCGAAGCTTCAACCACCGGAATCTGGGATTGGAACATGGTTACAAACAGTGTTTTTTATTCTTCACTTTCACTTAAAATTTTAGAATTAGAATCAGCAGATATTTTTGATGATCCGGAACGCTGGGACAAAATTGTACATCCCGATGATTTGCCAAAATATTATTCAGACATTCAGGAACATTTTGATAATAAGATTCCATATTATGAAAATTACCATCGTGTAATGACTTCCAGCGGTAATTATAAATGGATTCTGGATAGGGGAAAGGTTATAGATCGTGATGAAAACGGGCGTCCATTGCGTGTTATCGGGACGCATACCGATGTTTCTTTGCAGAAAGAAAAAGAACTGGAGCTTTTAAAAACCATGAAACTTTATAGCGATCAAAACAGTCGTTTATTGAATTTTTCCCATATAGTTTCTCACAATTTAAATACGCAGGCAGGAAACATAAAATCGATTCTGGATTTTATTGATGCCGATATAGATAAGGCAACAATTAATGAAATGTTGATTCATCTTAGAACTGTTTCTAATGATTTGAATGAAACTATTTCGAATTTAACGCAGATTGTAAAAACGCAAAGCAATATTAATATCGCCGTTGTTCCTTTAAAACTGAACGAATATATCGATAAAACAATTGCAACAATTAAAGGTTACGACAAGCAAACAAATGCTACGATTGTAAATAATGTACCTGAATATTTAAAGATCAATTTTAATCCGGCATATCTTGAAAGTGTATTGTTGAATTTTGCAACAAATGCTATCAAATACCGTCATCCTGATAGAGATCCTGTTATTACTTTTGATTTTGCTATTGAACCCGACGGGCATAAATCATTGAAGATTACAGACAATGGTTTAGGTATCGATTTGGCAGTTTATGGCGATTTATTATTCGGAATGTATAAAACATTTCATAAACATCAGGAAGCTCGCGGAATTGGCTTGTATATAACCAGAAATCAGATTGAAGCGATGAAAGGAACAATTTCTGTAGAAAGTGAAGTAGAAGTAGGAACCAGTTTTAAAATCATATTTAACGATATGTAAATCGAGCCTTCGACTTCGCTCAGGATGACATTAGGTTCAAAAACAAAGGCTATCTTTTCGGATAGCCTTTGTTTTTTTATATAAAGTTGAGATTATTTAGCAATATTAACTGCTCTTGTTTCTCTAATTACCGTCACTTTTACCTGACCCGGATAAGTCATTTCTGTTTGAATTTTTTGTGAAATTTCAAAAGATAAGTTTGCTGCATTATCATCAGAAACTTTTTCACTTTCTACAATCACACGAAGTTCTCTACCAGCCTGAATTGCGTAAGCATTTTTTACACCGCTAAAGCCGTAAGCTACTTCTTCAAGATCTTTCAAACGTTGAATGTATGAATCAAGAACCTGACGTCTTGCGCCTGGTCTTGCTCCTGAAATAGCATCACAAACCTGAACGATTGGAGAAAGTAATGATTTCATTTCAATCTCGTCGTGGTGAGCTCCAATAGCGTTACAAACTTCTTCTTTTTCACCGTATTTCTCAGCCCATTGCATACCTAATAATGCGTGTGGTAAATCACTTTCAGTATCAGGAACTTTACCAATATCGTGAAGTAAACCTGCTCTTTTAGCCAATTTTACATTTAAGCCTAATTCAGCCGCCATGATACCACAAAGTTTAGAAACTTCTCTTGAGTGCTGTAATAAGTTTTGTCCGTAAGAAGAACGGTATTTCATTCTACCTACAACTTTAATCAATTCCGGGTGTAAACCGTGAATTCCTAAATCGATAACCGTTCGTTTACCAACTTCAATAATTTCATCGTCGATTTGTTTGGCTGTTTTAGCAACAACTTCTTCAATTCTTGCCGGGTGAATACGTCCGTCAGTTACTAATTTATGCAATGATAAACGCGCAATTTCTCTACGAACAGGATCAAAACAAGAAAGGATAATTGCTTCCGGTGTATCATCAACAATGATTTCTACTCCCGTTGCAGCTTCAAGCGCTCTAATGTTACGTCCTTCACGACCAATAATTCTACCTTTTACATCATCAGATTCAATGTTGAAAACAGAAACGCAATTTTCAACTGCTTCCTCGGTTCCAACTCTTTGAATAGTGTTGATGATAATTTTCTTAGCTTCTTGCTGTGCAGTAAGTTTTGCTTCTTCAATGGTTTCCTGAATATGAGACATAGCTTTGCTTTTAGCTTCGGCTTTTAAACCTTCAACTAATTGCTCTTTTGCTTCATCTGCAGAAAGTCCTGAAATTACTTCAAGCTGTTGTAACTGGCTTTTATGTAATTTGTCTACTTCTGTTTGTTTCTTATCTAAAATCTCAATTTTATTAGTGTATTCAAGCGTTTTAGCTTCAAAATCATCATTTACTTTTTTAGCTTTCGATAATTCATTTGAAATCTGAGACTCTTTGTCACGCACTCTTTTTTCTACTTCGGCAACTTTTTTATCTCTTGCTAAAATTACTTGTTCGTGTTCTGATTTTAGTTCGATAAAACGTTCTTTTGCCTGAAGGATTTTATCTTTTTTAATATTTTCGGCCTCTAAATTTGCGTCTTTTAATATGGAGGATGCTTCTTTTTTGGCGTTTTTGATTAAGTTAGAAATATTGCTTTTTTCGATAATTTTAGCGATTGCAAAACCTGCTGCAATCCCTACAATACCTGAAATAATGATCGTTATGATGTCCATGTTTGTTAAAATTTATATATAAAAAAAGCCTACATTAATTGCTTGAATAAACTCGTAAAGACAAGTTTTGAGCTAACTCACTGTTCAAGTTTCCCCAATAAATCGGGGCATACTATAGTAGCGAAGATTCACTCACTTTAATTTGTTAGTGTTGAGTTTACCAATTGTGAACTAATGTAGGCAGTATCTTAGTTTCTGTAAAGAACGTTTAATTTTCGAGATATTGATCTAAAAGCGAATTTAATCTTTTAATTCTTTCGATGGTATCTTCACCGTCGATTGCGTTATCAATTTGTTTTTGTTCTACTTGTGAAGCAAACTGCAGGGCGCACATGGCCAATACATCTTGCTTATCGCGAACTGCGTAACTTTCTTCGAATTGCTTGATCATAGCATCAATTTTTTTAGAAGCACTTCTAAGTCCTTCTTCCTGAGTTGGTTCTACCGTTAACGGGTAAACTCTGTCTGCGATTGATATTTTAATTCGAAGCTTTCCGTCCATGTTTTCTAGTCAGATAGTTGTGCTATACAGTAATCTATTTCGCGAATTAATGAATTTATTTTAAGCTTTGTCTCTCTCTTGTTATTGTCGCTGCCGAGCAACGAATTGGCTATTTTAAGTGTATCATACTGCTTCTTCAAAGCTTCCATTTCTTCAGATTGTTTCTGGATAATTTGCACAGCTTTGGCTAGTTGTAATCGTAATTCCTGATTGTTTTTCTCCAGCCCTTTTGACTTCTCAAAAAGCTTTTCGACCTTATATTCAAGAGTATCAATTATTTCGGCAATTACACTCATTATAAATCCTATTCATTACTTAATCATACAAAGTTAGTATTCCTTTTTATTAATGCAATTTTTTATTGATTTTTTTGCATTTAAAATAGACAAATAAATGAATTTCAGTGAATTGTATTTTTGTAGCCAAATCCTCGGTTTTTGCTGGTTAATTTTTTATCTTAGCAAAAATGTTGCTTATGAGATTTTCACTATTTACCTTGTTTTTTTGTAATTTATTCTTTGCCCAAAACCAATATCCCAAAGATTATTTTAGTCCGCCGTTAGATATTCCAATGCAGCTTTCGGGCAATTTTGGTGAGTTGCGACCAAATCATTTTCATGCTGGTTTTGACTTAAAAACAAATCAAAGAGAAGGTTTAAATGTTTATGCTGTTGCCGATGGATATGTTTCGAGAATCAAAATTTCAACTTTTGGAAACGGAAAATGCATTTATATAACTCACCCAAACGGGTATACATCTGTTTACGGGCATTTGCAGACAACTGTAGGTGCTATTCAGGATTATGTTTTAAAAACACATTATAAAGAGAAAGCTTTCGAAATAGAAATATTTTTAAAACCGGATGAATTACCGGTTACAAAAGGGCAGTTAATTGCGCTTTCAGGAAACACGGGATCTTCGGAAGGACCACATTTGCATTTTGAATTTCGCGATTCTAAAACCGAATTTGTAATTAATCCAATGTTTTTCGGATTTGATAAAAATATAAAAGACACTAAAAAACCAACTATTTCGAGCGTCTTCGTGTATCCGCTTGACGGTACAACGGCAAATCAGTCAAAATTGCCTTTGCTGTTGAATGTTTCACTTCAAAAAGACGGAACTTATCTGGCAAGTAAAGTAAAAGCAAACGGTAAAATTGGTTTTGGAATCACGGCTGTTGATTTTGATGACGTTTCGGCAAATAGAAATGGCGTTTTTAATGTTTCGACGTTTTTCAACGGAAATCAAAATTATAATTATCAATTCAATACCTATTCATTTGATGAAATGCGCTACATAAACGCGCTGGTTGATTATCCAAGATATAAAAAATCAGGGCAAAGAGTACAAAAGTTATTCATGAAAACGCCGTATGCATTAAGTATCATCAAAACAGATTCGCTTCGTGGAATTTTACCGGTTGAACCCAATTTAGCTTCGGTATATCGAATAGAAGTTTCTGATTATTTCGGAAATTTAAATTCAGTTAATGTTCCCATCGAATATGATTCGGCAACGCCAATTGTAAATGCAGAACCTGTAACTTCAAAATATTTTGTGAGATATAATAAAGATTCCAATTTTGAAAAAGATAATATGTCAGTCTTTTTTCCGGCGGGAACTTTCTATGATGATTTTAATATGAATTTTGATGTAAAAAACAACAAAATTTATATTCATGAAGATGTAATTCCGGTACATTCAAATTTCACCATTACAATTAAAGACAGCACTTATTCTGAATCTTTAAGAGATAAACTGTATATAGGAAGAAATAACAGTTATAACGGAACAATTAGAAAAGGTGATGTTTTTACCGCTAAAGCAAAAATTTTAGGGCAATATGGTTTGGTGCTCGATACAATTGCTCCGGTTATTAAAATTGCAAAACCAATTCAGGATAAATGGATAAGCGATATGAAATCAATTCAGTTTACAATTGGTGACAGTTTATCAGGAATTAAATCCTATAATGGTTATTTAAACGGAAATTGGGTTTTATTTGAATATGATAATAAAACCAGAAAAATTACACACAAGTTTGATGCAGACAGTATGGTTGCCGAAGGTGCAAATGATTTAAAAATTGAAGTAGTTGATAATGTGGGTAATTCTGCTATCTTTGAAACTCACTTTTTTAGAAGTCAACAAAAATAAAACCAGAACGTTTGAATCATAGCAAGTTAATATTCGTTTTCCTTTTTTTGTGCATTGGTTATTTTTCATTTGCCCAAAATGCCCGTGTTAAAGGAATTATTTTAGATAGTGAAAAACGTCCGGTTGCAGATGTAAATATTACTGCTTTAGGAAATATTTCGCAAACCGATTCGAATGGTTTTTTTGAAATAGAAGTTCCTCCAAACAAAAAAGTCTCTTTGATTTTTACTCATATTTCATTAAAAATGATGAGTCTTACGGTAAACTTAAAACCAAACGAGATTTTTGTTTTTAATCCTGTTATGAGTAATTCTGCAGAACAAATGGGAGAAGTTTTTGTGTCATCAGGAAATAAAAAACGAGTTCAGGGAATTACGGTTATTGATGCAGCGACAATTAAGAAAATTCCGGGAGCCAATGCCGGAATCGAAAATATTTTAAAAACACTTCCGGGTGTAAATTCAAACAATGAACTGAGTACACAATATGCCGTTCGTGGTGGAAATTATGACGAGAATTTAGTTTATGTAAACGAAATTGAGGTTTATCGTCCGTTTTTAATACGTTCAGGGCAGCAGGAAGGTTTGAGTTTTACCAATACAGATCTGGTTCAGAATGTTGATTTTTCAGCCGGTGGATTTCAGGCAAAATTTGGAGATAAATTATCTTCCGTTTTAGATATTACTTATAGAAAACCAACAGAATTTGGAGCAGCTTTAGAAGCCAGTTTCCTGGGAGGAAGTATTGCTGTTGATGCTGTTTCTAAAAATAAAAAATGGTCTGCCGTTACCGGAGTTCGTTATCGAAACAATAGCTTACTTGTAAATAGTCAGGATACTCAAACCAATTATACCCCAACTTTTGTTGATGTTCAGACAAATATAAATTATGATATTTCTGAAAAATGGCAAATGAGTTTTCTGGGAAATATTTCGCGAAACAAATATTTGTATCAGCCATTAACACGCGAAACAAAATTCGGAACCATTGACCAGCCAATGGCTTTGGCGGTTTATTACGAAGGTCAGGAAAAAGATCAATACGATACTTATTTTGGCGCGTTTAAAACCACTTATAAAGTGTCGCCAAGTTTGACATTAAAACTTATTGGATCTTTATTTCACACCACAGAACAGGAACATTTTGATATTTTGGCACAATATCGTTTAGGAAATGTAAACGCTGATGGTGAAACCGATATCGACAATGTTGATTTTACCCGCGGAATTGGTTCTCAACTCAATCATGCGCGTAATGATCTCGATGCCTTAATTGCAAATGCAGAAATTAAGGGTTTTAAAGAATGGAGCAATAGCCAATTAGAATTTGGTTTAAAATATACCAGAGAATCCATTCGTGACAGAATAGTAGAGTGGGAGATGATCGACTCGGCAGGATTTTCTATAAACCCGCCAATTGTTATTTTGCCAAAAAACAATCAGCCTTATGAACCTTATACCGGACCTTTGCTACCTTATCAGGATGTTCGTGCTACAAATTTCAATACCATAAACAGATTTTCAGGATACACACAATGGAATCAAAAGTCAGAAATTGGTTCAAGTGAAGTTTGGTATAATATTGGAGCGCGTTTCCAGAGTTGGAGCGTTTCCGGTGCTGCCGTTGAAGGGAAAAATCAAATTGTTTTTAGCCCGCGAGCGCAATTCGCCATAAAACCCGATTGGAATATGGATATGGTTTTCAGGCTTTCCGGAGGATTATACCATCAACCGCCATTTTACAGAGAACTCAGGGATTTAGATGGCGTTGTAAACCCGAATGTAAAAGCACAGGAATCTGTACATATTGTTTTAAGCAACGATCATAATTTTAAAATGTGGAATCGTCCGTTTAAATGGGTTACCGAGATTTATTATAAATCACTTTCAGATGTAAATGTCTATTCAATCGATAATGTTCGAATTCGATATATTGCAAACAACAATGCAAAGGCTTATGCGCAAGGTTTAGATTTTAGATTAAACGGAGAATTTGTTCCCGGAACAGAATCGTGGATTAGTTTTGGCTATTTAAAAACCGAAGAAAACTACGAAAACAAAGGTTATATCGCGCGCCCAACAGACCAGCGTTTGAAATTTGCCATGTTGTTCCAGGATTATATGCCAAACATTCCGAGTGTGAAATTGTATTTGAATTTAGTTTATAATACAGGCGTACCAGGCGGTTCACCGTCATATTCTGACCCGTATTTATATCAAAACAGGTTAAAAGATTACAGAAGAGCGGACATAGGTTTTGCAAAGGTTTTTGTTGATAGTAATACACAAAGTTCTAAAACAGGCTGGATAAAAAACTTTAAAGAATTGTCTCTTGGTTTAGAAATCTTCAATCTTTTCAACAATCAAAATGCGATAACAAATACGTGGGTTCGCGATGTGTATTCTAAAAATCAATATGCGATTCCAAATTATATGACTTCGCGAGTTTTTAATGTAAAACTGAATGCGAGGTTATGATAAAAAAACAAGAAAAGAGAAATAAGATTTTTTACGTTCCCGGAATGATCTCGTTGATCTTTATTCCTTTGTTTTGTTTTTATCATTTTTATAAAGTTGATGCTTTTAAAGAACAGAGATCTATTGATTTCTATTTTCCTGACGATTCAATTATGAAACAGCAATTGTTGATTTTTAAAAGAAATAACCAAGTGTTTAATTTTAATAATTCTGAAATTGTTGAAAAGCAGAACTTTGAAAATCTTAGATTAGCTTTAAGGAAATTAAAACGAGAAAATGACACACTTAATGGCATTAAGATTCATTTAGGAAATAAAATGACGTATGAAGTTTATATTAGATTGTTGGATATTTTTATAATTGAAAAAATTCCAAATTATGTACAATATAAAAATGATTTTTTTGTTTTAATGCTGCCAAAGCCAAAGCAAAATAAAAACATGCCTAAAATTATTCCTATAACCTGTGGTTATTGGGAAGCCAATAAAGATTATTTTTTAAAGATAGAAAGAGATAAGCAATTTGCATATGTTTTAAACCTGTATAGGAAATATTGGGTTATTTTTTTAGGCTATCTTGGAATTGTTATAATAAACATCTTCGCCCTAGTAAACGTCAATAAAAATAAATAATACGATCAAAAATACTATATTTGATATTCCAATATAATAAGCATACATGAAAAACTATTTAAAATATATCGCCTTAGTAATCGTCGGAACAGTAATAAGTTGTAAAGATGATGCCCAGAAACAGCCAAAAGTAATTTATGATGCTTCGAATAAAGTCAAGGTGATTGATAAAACAGATTCAACGCAAATAGAAGTGGCGGATTTACCGATTCAGATGGCAGGGACGAGTTATTTAATTCATCCTGTTGGAGATTTGCGTGTATATGAAAGAGGAACAAAATCACGTTACGGATCTTCGAGCGTGAATGATTTGAGTTTTACAATTTCAAACTTAGGCGAATATGAAATTACAGGATATTTACAAAACCTGAAATTTCAAAAAACAGATTCAGATTCCATCCGACCTTTATCTGATAAACCAGTTTTGATTTTAACAGCTACTTATTTAAAACCGGTTGCCGATAAAACACAAAACCAGATTATGGTTTACACGCTGGCAGATTCGGATACAAACAAAGACGGTAAAATTGATTCAGGAGATATTAAAACATTGTATTTAAGCAATATTAGCGGAGAACATTTCACTAAAATTTCAGAGGATTTTCAGGAATTGGTAGATTGGAGTTTAATCGAATCTAAGAACCGTTTATATTTTAGAACGATAGAAGATACCAACCAAAACGGACAATTCGATAAAAATGACGTTTTGCATTATAACTATATTGATTTGGCTTCTAAAAAATGGGAAGTGAAAAATTATAAACCGATATAAGTTTTTTAAGCTTCTAAGTCTCTAAGTTTCTGAGTTGCTAAGTTTTTTTTTTTCATTTCGACATAAGAAAAAATCCGCGTTAATCCGCGTTTTTGCAAAGCAAATCCGCATCATCCGCGTTCCAAACACATGTAATACTTAGATTCGGCAAATGAGATTCATTCCTCGCAATGACTTTCGTTCCTCGCAATGACAAATTTAAATCAAAATATCACTTTCCAAATCAGATTTTTCGATTTCGAAACCAAATCCCAAACGTTCCACCAATTCAATTACCAGTTTTTTATACCAGTTTTCAGATTTAGGATGAATGTATATTTTTTCGATTAGCTGATTAATATCAACATTAATTTTTAATCCGTCGTTTAGTTTTATGGTGCTTTTTGAAGTATCAGTTAAAATGCGGACTTCACGCTCATACTGAAAACTTTTTCGTTTAAATAAAAACGGAAAGAATAAATCATCAAACGGAATATATTCTTTTCTATAATCGATATAATTTACTTCACCAATATACTGATCAAAATTATTCTCTGGTTTTACCGCTTTCTGCAATCTGCCAATAGTAGACTGAATCGCTAATCCTTCGCTGTTTTGTGTAAATATCTGCCACATCGCAAACGATTCATATTCGTTAATGTGCCAGGAGCTAACCGCTACTCTTTCGCGATGCGTTTTGTAGTAATTTAAAAAGTCAGGATTATCAATGGCAAGCTTTTTAATCTCTTCATAAGTAGGCTCGCTAAATGTGCCTTCGTATTGATCTTCAAATTTATCAGAACGGGACATGAATAATTTCTTAGACAATAATAAATCCAGAAACTTAGATAAATCCAGGTATTTCCAAACAATAGTATCCGGATCTTCAGGCAACTTTATGTTTGGGTTATTTAAGTACATCTTTTTAGAGGTTCAAAGGGTTCAGAGCAACAAAGGTTTAGTGCGACAAAGGTTCAAGCAAATATATTTATGACTCAAAAGACTGCATGGTAACCAGTTTATTATAAGTTCCGTTATGTACAATTAATTCGTCGTGAGTTCCTTGTTCTACAATTTTTCCTTTTTGCATTACAACGATTAAATCTGCTTTTTGAATAGTCGAAAGTCGGTGTGCAATTACAATCGAAGTTCTGTTTTGCATCATGTTTTCCAAAGCCATCTGAACAAATTTTTCGCTTTCAGTGTCTAAAGCTGATGTCGCTTCATCCAAAATCATAATTGGAGGATTCTTCAATACCGCGCGGGCAATCGATAAACGTTGTTTTTGTCCACCCGAAAGTTTATTTCCGCTATCCCCAATATTAGTATAGATTCCTAAAGGTAAATCTTTTACAAACTCGTATGCATTGGCGATTTTCAAAGCTTCAATAATTTCGTCATCAGTTGCGTCTAGTTTTCCTAACGAAATATTTGCTTTAATCGTATCATTAAATAAAATACTGTCTTGTGTAACCAATCCCATTAAACCACGCAGCGACTGCAAATTCATGTCTTTGATGTTAATTCCGTCAATAGAAATAGTGCCGTCAGTAACGTCATAAAAACGGGTTAATAAGTTTGCAATCGTACTTTTTCCACTTCCGGATTGTCCAACAAGTGCTACAGTCTGTCCTTTTTTAATTTGAAGAGAAAAGTCTTTTAAAACCGTTTCGTCTTCATATTTAAAGTTAATATTTTGAACCGTGATATTGTTGTCAAAAGTAGTTTTTTCAATAGCATCCGGTTTGCTTGTAATTGGGTTTTCCTGATCTAAAATTTCAAGAACACGTTCTGCTGCGGCATTTCCTCTTTTTACGCCGTAAGAAGCTTTAGAGATAGCTTTTGCAGGAGTCAGGATGTTATAAGCCAATCCCATGTAAGCAATAAACGAAGCGCCGTCTAAAGTTTTTTCGATCAAAACCATCTGACCTCCGTACCAAAGCAATATGGCAATTACCGTGATTCCCATAAATTCACTCGCAGGCGAAGCTAAGTTCTGGCGATTGCCAATAGTGTTTGATAAATTAAAAAAACGTTCTGTTGAATTTTGAAAAACCGTGTTGAAATAGTTTTCAGAATTATATCCTTTTACCACTTTTAATCCACCAACAGTTTCTTCAATAGTTGATAAAAACGTGCCTTGTTCCTGCTGTGCTTTTGTGGATTGTTTTTTAAGCTGTTTTCCAATTAAGGAAATAATATATCCGGAAACGGGAATAAAAATAAAAACAAACAAGGTTAATTTAGCACTAATAATTAACATTGCAATTATAGTAAAAACAATCGTTAATGGTTCTTTTACGATAAGCTCTAAAATAGCCAAAAAGGAAGTTTGAACCTCATTTACATCGGCAGAAATTCTCGAAATAACATCTCCTTTTCTTTTTTCAGAATAAAAAGCCAATGGCAATTCCAGTGTTTTTTTATACATCGCATTTCGCATATCTCTTAAAACACCATTTCGAAGAAAAGTAATAAAAAACATAGCCGCATAATCAGCTAAATTTTTTAATAGAAATATCGAAATAATGATGGCAACCATTACCGAAAGTACAAAACCGGGATTGTTTGGATCTGTATGTGTGGTAATATAGTAACTTAAATAATTTTCGCCGTAGTCTTTTATATGCGCCAGACCTTCGTAAGTTGGCATAACAGTATTGCTTTTTGTTTTGTCAAATAAAACCTGAATCATTGGAATTAATGCCATAAACGAAAGCGTACTAAAAAGTGCATACAAAACATTAAAGAAAATGTTTAAAAAAGCGTATTTTTTATATGGAAGTATAAAAGGGAATATTTTTTTGAAATTACTCATTTATTTATAGATATTATTTTCTGCTATTGTAATTGCTTTTTCAAGTTTTTCCAGCAATATTTTTTTTCTGGTAATTGGGTTAAATATGCTGATACTTTACATTATTTGTCATTATCCGGTATCAAACAATTAATTTGTTCTGGAGATTTTGACTGCACAAAATTAATCCAATTGGTTTATTTTCTCCCTGTTTTTTGTTTTTTTTATAAAAAAACTCTAATTTATATTGGTTTAATATAAATCAGAGTTTAAGTATTGTATTAATTCAAATTGTGCAGAGAATGTGCGCAGAATTGAAATAGTATTAAAAAGAGCTTGTCACTCATTTTATTTACTTCAATTGCATTCCTGCAATGATATTTTGTATTTTTTCGTCTAAGAAACTTTCTGCAGCATCAAAATCCTGAACCGATTCTAATTCAGCATTAACGCTGATGTAAAATTTAATTTTTGGTTCAGTTCCGCTTGGTCTTGCACAAATTTTAGAACCGTCTTCTGTATAATAAATCAATACATTCGATTTAGGAATATCCATAGTAGATTCTTCGCCCGTCAATAAATTCAAAGCAATTGACGATTGATAATCTTCGACCATAATCACACGTTGTCCGTTGATTTCTTTTAAAGGATTTTCACGTAAATCAATCATCATCTGATTAATTTCCTGTAAACCTTCCATTCCTTTTTTGGTTAACGAAACCAAAAATTCTTTATAGAAACCATTTTCAACATAAAGCTGTAAAAGTTCTTTGTAAACTGTACTTCCGGCAGCTTTTGCCTGTGCAGCAACTTCACATATTAATAAGGTAGCGGCAACCGCATCTTTATCACGAACGGCATCACCAACCATAAAACCAAAACTTTCTTCTCCGCCGCCAATAAATTGAAGCTCCGGAAAATCTTTAATCATTTTGGCAATCCATTTAAAACCGGTCAAACCAACTTTGCATTCTACGCCATAACTTGTTGCCAGTTCCATCATCATTGGAGTAGAAACAATTGTCGAACCAACGAATTGTTTTCCGTTAATTTTTCCGGCTTTTTTCCATTGTTTCAATAAGAAAGAAGTCATCAAAATCATGGTTTGATTTCCGTTAAGCAAAATCATTTTACCGTCATTGTTTCTAACCGCAACGCCTAAACGATCACAATCAGGATCTGTACCAACAACAATATCAGAATTTGTTTTATCGGCCAAAGCCAAAGCCATAGTTAATGCCTCAGGTTCTTCGGGATTTGGAGATTTAACCGTTGGAAAATCTCCGTCCGGAACTGCTTGTTCAGGAACAATATGGACATTTTTGTAACCAGCCTGAGATAAAGTATCGGGAATCGATTTTATAGAAGTTCCGTGCAAAGAAGTAAAAACAATATGAAGATTATCTTTTGCCTCAGCCGGTGTATTAAAACTTGCGTTTTCTATAGATGATTTAATAAAAGCTTTATCAATTTCAGTATCAATATATTGAATCAGGCTTTCGTTGGCGTTAAATTTAATTTTATCGTAATCTAAATTTTCGATTACATTAATAATTGCTGCATCTTCCGGCGGAACAATTTGCCCTCCATCTTGCCAATACACTTTATAACCGTTATATTCAGGTGGATTGTGCGAAGCCGTAAGCACAATTCCGCATTGACAGCCTAAATATTTAAGCGCAAAAGACAATTCCGGAGTTGGTCGTAAATCTGAAAACAAATAAACCTGAATTCCATTTGCAGAGAAAACATCAGCCACAACCTTTGCCAATGTATTACTGTTATGACGACAATCATAAGCAATAACCACTTTTAAAGGTTGATTTGGGAAAACTTCATGCAAATAATCTGAAAGACCCTGCGTATTTTTTCCAAGTGTATATTTGTTGATTCTGTTGTTTCCAATTCCCATCACACCGCGCATTCCGCCCGTTCCAAATTCAAGGTTTTTATAGAAACTTTCCTCTAGTTCTTTTGGTGATGTGGTCATTAATTCCTTAACGGCAGCCTGTGTTTCAGCGTCAAATGTAGGCGTAAGCCATTCGTTTACAGCATTTAAAATATTAGGTGCTATATTCATGTAAATGTTTTTTTTAATGTTTTAATTAAAGATAAGATTTTTTAAGGAATAATCCTGCTTCCTGATAATCAGAAAACTTTATCTTTTATTCTTTTTGTGATAACAAAGAAAGATGTTCCTAAAAGATTCAGGAATATCAAGATTTGTGTTAAACGTTAAAAATTAACTTCGCGGGCTACTTTGTAACGTGCTTCATTACTTTTGGTTCTCAAAATAATTTCTCCTAAAAACCCGGCTAAAAACAATTGCGTTCCTATTATCATCGATGTTATTGATAAATAGAAATGCGGTCTTTCTGTAATTAATCGGCTTGTTTTGTGAATAAACAATTTATCGATTCCTAAATATAAAGCTAGTAAAAATCCGATCATAAACATAATCGAACCTAATAAACCAAATAAGTGCATTGGTCTTTTTCCAAATCGTGACAAAAACCAGATCGTAATCAAATCAAGAAAACCATTAATAAAACGATCCATTCCAAATTTGGTTTCCCCATATTTTCTGGCCTGGTGAATTACCACTTTTTCTCCAATTTTATTAAAACCGGCATTTTTTGCCAAAACCGGAATGTAACGGTGCATTTCGCCCGAAACTTCAATATTTTTTACAACCGTGTTTTTGTACGCTTTTAATCCACAGTTAAAATCATTCAATTCAACGCCTGAAGTTTTTCTGGCAGCCCAATTAAATAATTTCGAAGGAAGGTTTTTTGCCACAACAGAGTCGTAACGTTTCTTTTTCCAGCCTGAAACCAAGTCAAATTTTTCTTGGGTAATCATTTCATACAATCCCGGAATTTCATCCGGACTGTCTTGCAAATCGGCATCCATAGTAATAATGACATCACCATTTGCTTTGGCAAAACCAGCATGCAAAGCTTGCGATTTTCCAAAATTCTTCATGAAACGAATTCCTTTTACATTTGAATTTTCGTTCGAGAAACCTTCAATGATTTCCCAGGAATTATCTGTACTTCCATCATCTACAAAAATGATTTCATAAGAGTAATTGTTAGATTGCATCACTTTAATAATCCACGAATAGAGTTCTTTCAGTGATTCCTCCTCGTTTAGAAGCGGTATAAGTATAGATAAATTCATTTATTTTTTTATTCTTGTGTAGTAGTTTTGCTTTTAAAAAATGCTGCGAAAATTAAACCGAAAATTGCACTGATTACAATTGCAAAAACAGATCCTTTTAATAGTTCTATAGTTGAATATGGATTGGTTAGTTTCATTTTAGCAATTGTTTCATTAATAACCGATGCCGGAGTTCCAAATTTTTGCAACATTCCAACAGTGTATTTAATCATTAATTCGCTCAAAGTATCTTTTGCACCCGGATCGATAACATTAAATAGAAGGATGTTAAAAAAGGTCGAAATCAAAATTCCAATTACTGCCGCGATAAAATAAGTTGTAAAAGCTTCTTTAAACGGAAAAACACCATTTAAATCTTTTTTTGTCTTAGTAAGCAAAATGATACTAATAGTTAAGCTGATAGCAATACCTATTAATCCCATCCACCATGCTGTGAACAGATTTAAATCAACCGCATATATAGTACTAGTTACTAAAGCAGATGCAATTCCAATCATTACGCCAAAAGTAATACCATTCTTTTTTATAACTTCATTAATCATATTTCTATATGTTTTAAAATTAATCCACAAATATAGTAATTCCGAATATAATCGTGTGGAAAAAAAGCTTTTTGAATTTTGCTAAAAAAAGTGTGCTAAATGTTTGTTTATTAAAAAAGAATTGTAAATTTGCACACTCAAAAATAATTAAAATTTTAAACAAAAAGAGTATTATTTGTTTACACCTTTTTCTAACCATGAAAAAGCTTCAAAATAAAAATACTTTAAACAATAAATAAAAAGAAAAGATGAAAAAAGGAATTCACCCAGAAAATTACAGATTAGTTGCATTTAAAGACATGTCTAACGACGAAGTTTTTATTACTAAATCTACTGCAGATACAAAAGAAACAATTGAAGTTGACGGAGTTGAGTATCCAGTTGTAAAAATGGAGATTTCCAGAACATCTCACCCTTTTTATACTGGTAAATCTAAACTTATCGATACTGCAGGACGTATTGATAAATTCAAAACTAAATATGCAAAACACGTTAAAAACTAATAACTGTTTTTATTTATACAAAAGCCTTCCAATCGGAAGGCTTTTTTTATGGAGTTAATCAACCAATTATTGATAAAAAAGGTTGCCACGAATTACATTAATCTTTTGCTGTTAAAATATTTGCCACAGATTAAAAGATCCGCACAGATTATAAAATCATTTTTAATCCTTTAATTCTGTGACAAAAAAACAACTTTAGAAATAAACTAAAGTTTACTTTTAGGTAAAGCCATAAATTCCATATTGAATTAATCGCTAAAAAAAAATGTATTTCTCTATTTTGAATAGATACGTTTTTAATGAAACGCATAAATATTTGTAACTTTGAATCCGGTAACCAAATCAATTTTAACAATATTAAATCAATTTTATGAACTACATTCTTTTTGACGGTCCCGTCCGGAATGCTCTATTGCCCTTTACTTTTACAAGGCCTGTGGCTGATATTTTAATCGGAATCATGACTATTCGTCAAAAATGGGAAATGCGTTTAGGCTCGACCATAACTACTATAACCGAAGATTATTTGTCAGAGAAATTTCCGATGGTAGAATTAGAAGAAAATGTAATGATCAATGCAGCTTATTTGCCAAATGATACGCTTGCAGAACTGGTTTCTAATTTAACAACCAATCAGGCCATATTTAAAGGCGACGATGTAATTGCTTTTTTTACAAATGAAAATCAGGAAGAAGTTGATTTTGATTCCTATGAAATCATTCAATATAATGACGATTGTTTAACAGTTGAACATACCTGGGATATTTTTTCTAAAAACGACGCTGCAATTCGTGCCGATTTTGAATACTTAACAGAGGATCGAAAATCACAGCCAATCCCTAAAAGCGTTAATACAATTGCACCCGAAAATATATTTATAGAGGAAGGTGCAAAATTAGAATTCGTAACCTTAAACGCCTCAAACGGACCTATATATATAGGTAAGAATACCGAAATTATGGAAGGAACGGTAATTCGCGGTCCTTTTGCTTTATGCGAAAATGCTCAGGTAAAACTAAACGCTAAAGTTTACGGCGCAACAACTGTTGGTCCCGGATCAAGAATAGGAGGAGAGGTTAAAAACTCGGTTCTGTTTGCGAATTCAAACAAAGGACACGACGGATTTTTAGGTGATTCTGTTCTTGGAGAATGGTGTAATATTGGAGCTGACAGCAACAATTCTAACCTGAAAAACAACTACGAAGAAGTAAAATTATGGAGTTACGAAACGGAAGGTTTTGCAAAAACCGGACTCCAGTTTTGTGGTTTAATGATGGGAGATCACAGTAAATGCGGCATCAATACGATGTTTAATACGGGAACTGTGGTTGGAGTAAGCGCCAATATTTTTGGGAGCGGATTTCCCCGCAATTTTGTCCCAAGTTTTTCATGGGGCGGCGCAGCAGGTTTTACAACGTATGTAACCAAAAAAGCTTTTGAAACTGCAAAATTAGTAATGGGACGACGAAATATAGATTTCGACGAAACAGAAGCAGCAATTTTAGAACACATTTTTGAGGAAACAAAAAAATGGAGAAACGATTAATTTAATTAGGTAATTAGTCAAATTAGATAATCATATAATTTAGTAAACCCGACAGATTTTTAAAATCTGTCGGGTTTTGTTTATTATTAATTATTGGTTCTAAGAAAATTTTCCTGAAGATCAAAAACTAGATCTACATCATTAGAAAGTTCTACATCAATATAAGTTTTCTCTTTATCGATTGCTGTTACAAACAAATTAGGATAATTCGCAGTTACGTATAAACTGATTTTTGCAGGTATTAAAGCAGTTGGAATCGCTAGTCTGTTTCCGTCAATTTCTGTCCAGTTTCCGTTAACATCAAAATCAATTTCGAAACCATTTGAAAGAGAAACATCATAAATCGAACCGTTTGTACCGGCAGTATTTTGTTTTTCTACTAATCGTATTATTGCATCAGGAAAATGTGTGCTAATAAATGTTTTAGCCGCTGCCGGTAATGTTGTTGGGTTAACTACAACTTCGTTATGATTATCTCCGTCATGGTCAATGCGTACAAAATCACCATCCATAGTAAAAACTAAATCAAGATCATTAGAAAGTTCTACGTCATATTTTGTTTTTTCATTTTCGATTTGAACAATAAATAGTTCCGGATAATTTGCTGCAACATAAGCGTTTATTTTTGCCGGAATTAAAGCAGTTGGAATTGCCTGATTTCCTCCGTCAATTTCTGTCCAGTTTCCGTTAGCATCAAAATCAATTTCAAAGCCATTTGCCAGCGAAATATCATATACAGATCCGTTTGCACTTGGAGTTTTTGATTTTAAAACTGATTTGTATACTGCACTTGGAAAATATGTTTCGGTAAATGTTTTTGCTGTAGTAGGAAGTTCCGTTGACTGAATTGTCGTTTTTTCGTTATTACCATTGTCATCATTACTATCGCAAGATGTTGTAGAAACTAAAAGAGATAAAGCGATGAAACCTGTTAAAAATGTTTTTTTCATGATTGTTTAATTTAAAATTTAATATTTTTTCTGATTATTTATAGTGCAATATTACAGCTGGAAACTGGAAAGAATTGGGAATAATCTTACTTATTTGAAAATAAATAAAAATAATTTTTCAGATAAGGATAAAAAAAACTCCGATATTTCTATCGGAGCCTTTTGCGAGATTATAATACCTTTAATTATCAATTCTGCTAAAATTTCCCTGCAGATCAAATATTAATTCCATATTGTTAGAAAGCTCCACTTCAATATAAGTTGGTTCTTTGTCAATTGAGGTAACAAATTGATTGGCATAATTTGTTGTTACATAAGCCTGGATTTTTTCAGGAACCAATTCAACAGGAATCGCCTGATGATTTCCGTCGATATCAACCCAATTTCCGTTTGCATCAAAATCAATTTCGAAATTATTGGTAAGTCTTACATCATAAAGAGAACCGTCGTTATCAAGCTTGTTTTTCTTTTGTATGAGCGCATAAGTTGCATTAGGGAAATAGGTCGTTACAAATGTGGTGGCAGCAACAGGTAAGTCGGCAGCAGAAATTACAGATTCGTGATCGTCATCTTTACTGTCGCAAGATGTTGTGGTAAATAAAAGTGATAAAGCGATAAAACCTGATAAAATTAATTTTTTCATGATATATATATTGTAATGTAAAATAAATGATTGTTAGTTGTCGATTCTTAAAAAGCTGCCTTTAGAATTAAATTCCAATTCTAAGCCGTTGCTTATATCTACTTCATAACCATTGTAGTCCTTACTGATTTTGGTTACTGTTGTATTCGCAAAATTTGCTTTTACATAAGAGGCAATTGTTTTAGGAACTATTGCGGCAGGAATCGAAGTGTGGTTTCCGTCTACTTCTTCCCAATTTCCTTTTGCGTCAAATTCTATTTCAATATTGTTTGCAAATTGAACTTTGTAATCTGTAGAGAAAGTTTCTTTATCCTTAATAATATAAGACGGTTCTTGTCCTGCAAAATGAGTCTTTAAAAAAGTCTGTGCACTTGCTGGTAAAGCCGCTTTTGTTATAGTTGTTTTTTGAGCATTTGCAGAAAATGCTAATCCTGCAAGTAGGAACGTTGTCAATTTTAATTTCGTTTTCATAATTGTATTGTTTAAATTCTGATACAAGAGTACTGCCTGAATTTGGAAACAATTAGGAAAATATAATAAAAAGGCTACTTTTTTGGAAAATTAATTTTGAAGGTATGATTTTCATTAAATAAATATTCAATCGTAATCGAATAATTAGTAATGATCGATTTTACAATAGATAAGCCCAAACCCGTAGATTCATTGGTTGTAGTATGTCGGTAAAATCGATTAAAGATCATTTCTGAATTTAACGGAAAGCTATTTCCACTGTTAGAAATTAAAATGTCATTTTTATTAATTATAAAATTAGCGAAACCGTTATGATGATTATGAATCAAGGCATTTTTCAATAAATTACTAATTAAGGCAATTGCCAATCCTTTATTCATAACAAAATATAAAGTATCATTTTCGGTCACATTAATTTTGACTTTTTTGAAATCGGCAAGATCAGCGTAATCTTCTGTTAATACTAATATAAGTTTATTAAAGTCGATATTTTCTTCTTCGGAATATTGTTGATTATCGATTTTTGATAGCAGTAATAATGATTTATTCAATCGCGTTAATCGATTTAAGGTATCAGTTATTTTTCCAATTTCCATCATTTGTTCCTCTGATAAAACTGTAGTTTCTGCAAATAATTCCAGTTTATTAATACTTATTGCCAGCGGCGTTTGTAATTCATGAGATGCATTTTCGATAAATTGTTTCTGACTTGAATAAATAGATTCATTGCGATTTAGCATTGTTTCTACTTCATTTGCCAAAACCTTAAATTCAGCAATAGGAGAATTAATGGGTTTTAATTTACCGCCGGTTCCCAGTTTTATTTCTTTAAGATTTTCTAAAATAGTGTAAAACGATTTCCATATTTTTTTTAAAAGCAAATGATTTACAGCCAAAATACTAATAACCAGCATAACATACAAACCAATTAAAGCCAGAAATAAATCGGCCAGTAATTCATCTTCTTCCACTATCGAAGCTTTTATAACCAGTTCATAAGAGTTTCCTTTATCATCATTAAAAACTGTTTTTAAGGTACGGATAGGTTCATTTTCATTATCATATTCCATGAATTCAGATGAAGTAAAAAGTTGATCCTTATGCGAATAATTGCCTTTTGGAAGCGGTTTTATCGTAAACTTATTAATTCCGAATTCAGGAGAATTCAATATTTCCTTATTAGAAAAAACATGTCTGATTATAATGATTTTTGAGTTTTTTAAATCATCATCAATATTATCATGTACTTCTTCTAAAATATGGATATAGAAAATTCCAGCCCAAATTGGAATTACCAATAAAAGCGTAATAGCGAGATAACGAAGTGTATAATTTTGTAATTTCATTAATTCATTTTATATCCAATACCATAAATTGCCTGAATATCAATTTCGGCATTAGTGTCTTTTAGTTTTTTGCGTAAATTTTTAATCTGAGAATACACGAAATCCAGATTGTCTGCCTGATCCGTGTGATCGCCCCAAACATATTCAGCAATAGCAGTTTTATTAATTAATCGGTTTGGATTAATGATGAAATAATAGAGCAAATCAAATTCTTTTCGGTTTAAAATTAATTCCTGATTATCTATAGAGACAGTTCGCTGTTCAGGAGAAAGTATTATATTTTTCCAAACAATTAAATTATCTCCGTTATGATTATTTCTTCGAATTGCCGATTTGATTCGGGCATGTAATTCGGATAAATGAAAAGGTTTACTCAAATAATCATCAGCACCTAAATCCAAACCTTCGACTTTATCGTCGACAGCATCTTTTGCAGAAATAATAATAACCGCACCTTGCTTTTTTTGTTTTTTTATTTCGCGAAGTAAGTCCAAACCGTTTCCATTTGGGAGCATAATATCAATTAAAATGCAATCATAATCGTAAGAACCCAGTTTGTCAAATCCTGAAATATAGTCATAAGCGGTTTCAACAATATATTTCTCTTTTTCAAGAGATTGTTGTACTACCTCGCGCAAACCGGTTTCATCTTCTATTATTAAAATTTTCATGTTTGACTGTTTTCTGTATTCCAAATGTAAGAATATGATTTCAAAGTAAGTCCGGATTTCTGGAAACATTTGGGAATTTGAATAATGTGTCAATGTGTCAATGAGATAATTAGATAATTTTTTGTAACCCGATAGGTTTTTAAAACCTGTCGGGTTTGACATCGTTATAGAATTTGAATATTATCTCATTGGCACATTTTCTAATTAAGAAATTATCTAATTATCTCATTGGCACATTATCTAATTAAAATCTATCTTTGCACCACGAAAAAAACAGGTGGTCAAATAAACGATTAACCGATTAAACAAATTCACAGAAAGTAATGATTACAGTTAACGATATTTCGGTTCAGTTTGGTGGAACTACATTATTTAGCGATGTTTCTTTTGCTATAAATGAAAATGATAAAATTGCCCTTATGGGTAAAAATGGTGCGGGAAAATCGACACTTTTAAAAATAATTGCAGGTCAGAGCAAACCTTCAACCGGAAGTATTTCGACACCAAAAGATGCTGTTGTGGCTTATTTACCACAGCATTTATTGACCAAAGACGGTTCGACTGTAATGGAAGAAGCATCGAAAGCGTTTGGTGAAATCTTTAAAATGAAGTCCGAAATTGATGAAATCAACGAGCAATTAACGGTTCGAACTGATTATGAAAGTGACGAATACATGAAATTAATCGAAAGAGTTTCAGACCTGAGCGAGAAATATTATGCGATTGAAGAAGTAAATTACGAAGCTGAAGTAGAGAAAATTTTAATTGGTTTAGGTTTTGAACGCGAAGATTTTACACGTCAGACTTCTGAATTTTCAGGAGGATGGAGAATGCGTATTGAATTGGCGAAAATTCTTTTGCAAAAACCGGATCTGATTTTACTGGATGAGCCTACGAACCACATGGATATTGAAAGTATTCAGTGGCTGGAAGAATTTTTAATAAATTCAGCAAAAGCAGTTGTAGTAATTTCGCACGATAGAGCGTTTGTAGATAATATTACAAACCGTACGATTGAAGTTACAATGGGAAGAATTTACGATTATAAAGCAAAATATACTCATTATTTAGAATTAAGAAAAGACCGTCGTATTCATCAGCAAAAAGCATACGACGAGCAGCAAAAGATGATTGCTGATAACAGAGCTTTTATCGATCGTTTTAAAGGAACATTCTCTAAAACAGATGCCGTTCAGTCGCGTGTTAAAATGCTTGAAAAATTAGTTATCGTACAAGTTGATGAAGTAGATAATTCTGCATTAAAATTAAAATTCCCGCCTGCAGCACGTTCAGGACAATATCCTGTTGTGGTAAAAGAGTTATCTAAAAAATACGGAGATCACGTAGTTTTTAAAGATGCTAATATTGTTATCGAAAGAGGAGAAAAAGTTGCTTTTGTTGGTAAAAATGGTGAAGGAAAATCGACAATGATCAAAGCGATCATGAAAGAAATTGGTATCGATGAAGGAAGTGTAGAAATTGGACATAATTCTCAAATTGGATATTTTGCTCAAAACCAAGCTTCTTTATTAGATGAAAATGCTACAATTTTTGAGACAATTGACGCTATTGCTGTTGGAGATATCCGTACGCAAATCAAAAATATATTAGGCGCATTTATGTTTCAGGGAGATGATATTACCAAGAAAGTAAAAGTGCTTTCGGGAGGAGAAAAAACGCGTTTGGCAATGATTAAATTATTATTGGAACCTGTTAATTTATTAATTCTGGATGAGCCTTCGAATCACTTAGACATGAAAACGAAGGACATTATTAAAGATGCATTACGTGATTTTGACGGAACATTAATTCTGGTTTCTCACGATCGTGATTTCCTTGACGGATTAGCAACGAAGGTTTTTGAATTTGGAAACAAACGAGTTAAAGAACATTTTGAAGATGTTGCCGGTTTCCTTGCTCATAAAAAAATGGATTCAATGAGAGAGATCGAAAAGTAACTTTTTACGTTATATAGTAAAAAAGCACAAGTTAATTCTTGTGCTTTTTTTATGTGGAAAAATATAAAATTTAAATTCTAATTCCCGGAGGAAGTAATTCTTTGTATTTTGGATTTTTTTTGATGAATTGTACAATTTTTGGGTGAATAGGCATCAATTTGAATTTCTTTTCTACTACAATTTCCATGATGCTTTTAAGTACAGTATCAATTAATGCTTGGTTTTCAAATCCTTCGGGAGTATTGATTTTAGTTAAAAAAATTTTCTTTTCCTGAAACGAATATTCAACAGAAAGTAATCCTTCGGGGATTATGGCCTCAAATTGTCTTGCAAAGGTGTTGTCCTTGATTTCCATAATGTCAATAGTTTCCATAATTAGTTGTTTTTGTTAGGTTAAAAAAAATAATAGAAATGGAGGGGCAAATGACTCATATAAAAACTCCTTGAAAAGATATTTAACACGAGTTATTTAGAATACAAAGGTAATCATTTGATTCTCAATAATAAATTATTTTTTCGAAGATGCGGTTTTCTCAGGCTTTACTTACTTTTTGTAATTTAAATAAGTTTAATATGGAATTATGGCGTAAGATTTGTTGTGCATATTACTAAAAAAAGTAATTTTAGAATAAAATTAAAAGCTACAATTCTGATATAATGAGTAAAATTCCTGTCTATTTTATGCCCGGTTTGGCTGCAAGTTCAACTATTTTTGAAAGAATCAAATTAGACGAATCTGTTTTTGAAATCTGTTTACTGGAATGGGAAATTCCAAATCCAAAAGAATCGTTATCAGATTATGCACTTCGAATTGCACAAAACATCAAACATGAAAATCCGGTTTTAGTTGGAGTTTCTTTTGGCGGAATCCTGGTGCAGGAAATCGCCAAACATATTGAAACCCGAAAAATTATTATTATTTCGAGCGTTAGAAGCAGTTTAGAATTTCCACGAAGAATGAAAATAGGTAAAACTACAAAAGCCTACAAACTCATTCCGATGAAATTGATTCTGAATATCGAGAATCTGGCAAAGTATTCTTTTGGAGAAAAAGTCAATAAACGAATCAAGTTATATGAAAAGTTTCTTGCCATGCGTGATATTCGCTATTTACAATGGGCGGTAGAAAATGTGATTTTATGGGATAGAAACGAAATTGATCAAAATGTAATTCATATTCACGGAGATAAGGATGAAATTTTTCCTATAAAATATATTAAAAGCTGCATTATCGTAAAAGGAGGAACTCATATTATGATTCTTAATAAGTATAAATGGCTTAATGAGAATTTGCCTTCTATAATTTTAGAAAATTAAAGTCTTTGCAAGGAATGAAGCAATCTCGCTAGAACGAAGCCAACTGAAACAGTTTTACGCAATCTTGTCATCCTGAGGAACGAAGGATCTCCGTTTGTAACTCGCCAATTATACAATAACTTTGTGTTAGTTTCTTGTGGAGATCCTTCGTTCCTCAGGATGACATTTGATTGTGGGTACTTTGCGATTAAGTATTTCCTCGCAAAGAAAAAAAAATCCCAAACACCATTAATTGGAATTTGGGATTTTATCCCGAAGCTTCGGGATTATAATTTAAAGAAGTCTAGATCTTCTTCATTTGTTCTTTCATCATTGAGATTTGCTCTTTCAACATGCCTTGTTTGTCAAGTTTTTTAGCTTCGTTCAATAAATTGGTTGCTTCAAGTTTTCTGCGGCGTGACATGGCAACTCCTGCAAGGTTTAATTTAGCAACGGCTAAATCCATATCCATTGATAGTCCAAGCTCGATAGCTTTTTTGAAATGTTTCTCAGCCTGATTGATATTGGTTTGAGACAACATGATTCCGTGAAGATAATTAAAGTAACCTTGTTGTTTTCTAACTAAAGCCGCTTCCGGGTTTTTAATGTATGCCAGCCATTTTTTAGCGCCTTCGAAGTCTTGTTTTCTTAATTTAAGGAAAGCTAAAAGGATAAATTCGTTTTTAAAGTAAAGAAAAACAGGAATTGCAGTAAGTAAAATAAGGAAAATTCCATTTCCTATATTACTCTCTGTAAATTGCCAAACGCCAGCAACTACAAGAAGTCCGGCTAAAATAAGTTTAATATTTTTGTGAAACATAATAGATGTATATTTGTGATTGCAAATATAGTAAAATGAATTAAAAATATTTTTATTAAAGTACTTGTGGGAAAAAAAAGTCTTTGTATATTTGCACTCGGTTTTGGAATAACGATATTCAAAAACAGAAAAGAGATATTAGATACCATTTTAAAGATACAAAGCAATGAGCAAAAGAACATTTCAACCATCGAAAAGAAAAAGAAGAAATAAGCACGGATTTATGGACAGAATGGCTTCTGCGAATGGAAGAAAAGTTCTAGCGCGTAGAAGAGCAAAAGGAAGACATAAATTAACTGTTTCTAGCGAGCCTAGACACAAAAAATAATGTTTGAATAAAACGAAATATTAGCCGTTACTTTTTTTAGTAACGGCTTTTTTTAAACTAATTTTTTAAAATCGTAACTTTGTTTAAAATATAAATATTATGGAAATTTTAAAACCACAAAACAGAAGTACTGATGAAATTATTAGATATTTATTAGAAACAAAAAAGCAAATAACAGAAGAAAGTAAATCTTTTGTAAAAACAGAAGAATTTCAGGTTATTAGAAAAAAGCTTAAAGAATTAAATAAAAAAAATGAGCTATAAGTTTTATTTTGAAGGAGGTCAAAACAATAGTTATTTCTTTGAAACAACCGAAGGAATAATTTATGAAATCATTTTCAAATTTACACCTTATTTGTTTGAATTAAAGAATGTAGATATAATTGAAAATACTTTTGAATTTTCAATTTTGCTAAATTACAATCCTAATTCAAAAACACCTTCAAATGATAAAAAAATAGGAGCCACTGTTGTGGCTATTTTTATGGACTTTTATTTAAAAAAAAACAAAGCGGTCTCGGTTTATATTTGCAATTCAGCTGATGGAAAAGAATTAATTAGAAAAAGAAAATTTGACCAATGGTTTCTTAAATATAATGATGATACATTTGTGAAAGTCGATGAAATGTTAATAGATAAGAAAAACAATAAATTTCCTATTTCTTTAATAATTGCAAAAACTAATCCTTATAGATCAGAAATTTTCGAAGCATTTGTTCAAATGTCAATGAATAATAAAAAATAAAACAACACAAACTATATTTACAATGCCTAAAGACACATCAATAAAATCAGTTTTAATAATAGGTTCAGGACCTATTGTTATTGGTCAAGCTTGCGAATTTGATTATGCAGGATCTCAATCTGCACGTTCTATTCGTGAAGAAGGAATTGAAGTTATCTTGATAAACTCAAATCCAGCGACAATTATGACCGACCCAACCATGGCGGATCATGTTTATCTAAAACCACTAACTACAAAATCGATTATTGAAATTCTAAAGGAACATCCACAAATTGATGCTGTTTTGCCAACAATGGGTGGACAAACGGCCTTAAATTTATGTTTGGAAGCTGAGGAAAAAGGAATCTGGCAGGATTTTGGAGTGAAATTAATTGGAGTTGATGTAAACGCTATTAATATTACCGAAGACAGAGAGCAGTTTAAACAGCTTTTAGAAAGAATTAATGTACCAACTGCACCGGCAAAAACAGCTACTTCATATTTAGAAGGAAAAGAAATTGCACAGGAATTTGGTTTCCCGCTTGTAATTCGTCCATCTTTTACACTTGGAGGAACAGGAGCTGCAATTGTTTATAAAAAAGAAGATTTTGATGAGCTTTTAACTCGCGGACTAGAAGCTTCGCCAATACACGAAGTTTTGATTGACAAAGCTTTAATGGGTTGGAAAGAATACGAACTAGAACTTTTAAGAGATAAAAATGATAATGTTGTAATCATTTGTTCGATCGAAAATATGGACCCGATGGGAATTCATACGGGAGATTCGATTACGGTTGCGCCAGCGATGACATTATCAGATACAACATTTCAGAAATTACGTGATTATGCAATCTTAATGATGCGTAGTATTGGGAATTTTGCAGGAGGCTGTAACGTACAATTTGCAGTTTCGCCAGACGACAAAGAAGATATCGTAGCAATCGAGATAAATCCTCGTGTGTCTCGTTCATCTGCTTTAGCATCAAAAGCAACTGGATATCCAATTGCTAAAATTGCTTCTAAACTGGCTTTAGGATATAATTTGGATGAATTGCAAAATCAAATTACAAAATCGACTTCGGCTCTTTTTGAACCAACTTTGGATTATGTAATCGTAAAAATACCACGTTGGAACTTTGATAAATTCGAAGGTGCTGACAGAACTTTAGGTCTTCAGATGAAATCTGTTGGTGAAGTAATGGGAATTGGACGCTCGTTTCAGGAAGCATTACACAAAGCAACTCAATCTTTAGAAATCAAAAGAAATGGTTTAGGTGCTGACGGGAAAGGATATAAGAACTACGAACAAATTATCGAGAAACTAACTTTTGCAAGTTGGGATCGTGTTTTTGTAATTTATGATGCCATCGCAATGGGAATTCCGTTGAGCCGTATTCACGAAATCACAAAAATTGATATGTGGTTCTTAAAACAATACGAAGAGCTTTATACTTTAGAGAAAGAAATTTCGAACTATAAAATTTCTAATCTTCCAAAAGAGTTATTGCTTGAAGCGAAACAAAAAGGTTTTGCCGACAGACAAATCGCGCACATGATGAATTGTCTTGAAAGTGAAGTGCATACTTTACGTATGGATCAAAATATTAACCGTGTGTTTAAACTGGTTGATACTTGTGCCGCTGAATTTAAAGCGCAAACTCCTTATTATTACTCTACTTTTGAGGCTGAAATCGAAAAAGCAAACGGAGAGCGTTATGTAGATAACGAAAGCATTGTAACAGATAAAAAGAAAATCATCGTTTTGGGTTCAGGACCAAACAGAATTGGTCAGGGAATTGAGTTTGATTATTCTTGTGTTCACGGAGTTTTGGCAGCAAAAGAATGTGGTTACGAAACCATCATGATTAACTGTAATCCTGAAACGGTTTCAACAGATTTTGATACTGCTGATAAATTGTACTTTGAACCGGTTTTCTGGGAACATATTTACGATATCATTCAGCATGAAAAACCAGAAGGTGTAATTGTTCAGTTAGGTGGACAAACGGCTTTGAAACTGGCTGAAAAATTGTCTAAATATGGCGTAAAAATCATCGGAACCAGTTTTGATGCACTTGACCTGGCGGAAGACAGAGGTCGTTTCTCAGATTTATTAAGAGAATTACATATTCCTTTCCCACAATTCGGAATTGCTGAAACAGCAGATGAAGCTTCTGCACTTGCAGATACTTTAGACTTCCCGTTATTGATTCGTCCTTCTTATGTATTAGGTGGTCAGGGAATGAAAATCGTAATCAACAAAAAAGAACTGGAAGAACACGTTATCAACTTACTGAAAACGATTCCGGGAAATAAATTGCTTTTAGATCACTACTTAGCCGGAGCAATCGAAGCTGAGGCGGATGCAATTTGTGATGCTGATGGTAATGTTTACATCATCGGGATTATGGAGCACATCGAGCCTTGCGGAGTTCACTCGGGAGATAGTAATGCGACTTTGCCTCCTTTTAACTTAGGAGAATTCGTAATGCAGCAAATAAAAGATCATACTCATAAAATCGCCAGAGCTTTAAAAACTGTTGGTTTAATCAATATTCAGTTTGCGATAAAAGACGATACGGTTTATATTATCGAGGCAAATCCAAGAGCTTCAAGAACAGTTCCGTTTATTGCAAAAGCTTACGGAGAACCTTATGTAAACTACGCTACAAAAGTAATGTTAGGTCATAATAAAGTAACGGACTTCAAATTTAATCCGCAATTGAAAGGTTATGCGATTAAACAGCCGGTTTTCTCTTTCAGTAAATTCCACAATGTAAACAAAGCATTAGGACCTGAAATGAAATCGACAGGAGAAAGCATCTTGTTTATTGATGACTTAAAAGACGATCAATTCTACGAATTGTATTCAAGAAGAAAAATGTATTTGAGCAAATAATCTCAGATTCTGATATAAAAAAAGCTCCATGAAAATGGAGCTTTTTTGTTTTTAATAATTTGGAAGTTATTTTTGTTTGTAATCTATTATTCAGAAAAAGACATATTGTCTCTTGTGTTTTTTTGTACTGAAATAGCACCAAACAAGGCTAATAAAAATGCAAATGCATAAAAACCTTTTTCACTTGGTAAAATTGTCGCATTCCAAAGTCCAACGGTTAATAATACAATTGATAACAGCGTTCCGAACCAGCAAATACCGTAATACATATCTGTTACCGGAAGTTTTTCAAGTCTGTCTCTTACGCTTTTTTGTAATGAAACTACAGCAAACAGACCAAACATTAAAACAGTGAAATAATATCCTTTTTCGTTTAGTAACATTTCAGCTCTGGCAAGTCCTACAATGTAGCCAATCATTCCGGCTCCAAGAGCAACCCAAGAAGCAGCGATAAAGGCATTAGATGTTTTTTGTACCATATTATTTATTTTTGGTTAGATAACAAATATAGTTAAATTCATTTCAGTTTAAAATAAATAGCATCAAATATTATGCAGTATAATCTCTCAAATATTATAAGAAAAAAGCTCCAATAATGGAGCTTTTTTTATTTTCAAAATAAGTAAAAGATGTATTATTTAATCAATTTATATGTATTTGTTGTTTATCAAAATCTCTGTTTGATTGTGTTTTATTTGCATTATTCTTTTAAAAAAGTAAGAAATAACCTGAAAAAAAATTAGGTTTAATGAAAAATTACATTATGTTTGTAGGATTAATCATAAAAAAAATAACCATGAAAAACGTAAAAAAAATAACCGTGATGATAGCAATTTGCTTATCACAATTTTTTATCCAATGTAGCAGTGATGATAACAAAGGGATTGAAGAAAAACCAATTGCAGAACAATATACAGATGAAATTATTCTATTAAGAAATTTTCTTGCAGAAAGTTTACATGGGGATATAGAAAAAATTATTTACGATTCAAAAGAAAATGCTTTTATAATCGATAAAGATGTAGTAATGCCTTTGCAACAAGCTAGAGATCGTTATAATGAATCTGGTTTTAAAAATACAAATAAAATTACCCAACAGTTTAATGGTAATATTATGAAACCCGAAATGGCAGCGTCAATACAAGTATATATTTCTTCAGAAGTTACATCAGAATGGCGAATTGCAATAAACAAGGCAATAAACACTTGGAATATTACAAATTCAGGCATAAATATAACTATTGTAAATGCTTCTACATCTTCAACTGTAAACATAATTATGGTTTCTCTAGCTGATAGAAGCGTGATTGCTGACGCTTATTATCCTTCCGGTGGTAAACCAGGAACGAGGGTAAGGATAAATACTAATTTTGCAAATAAATTAAATGATACCAAGAGAATTAGTACAATAACTCATGAACTTGGTCACACTTTTGGGCTATCTCATACGGATGGATCTTTTGGATCCCTAATACCGTGCACACCAATTTCAGATAAGTCTTCCATAATGCATTCAACGGTAAATGATTATGTTGATTTTAGTTATTTTGATGATGTTGCAATTAGCACACTATATCCTGTTGCTGTAGGTACAAAAAAAATGTATAGATATAAAAAAGGTGAGTATTTTTTCTACTCAACAGATGCTTGTGAAATAACTCCTGGCAAAGATGGTTATGTTTTTGATGGTGATGTTGGTTATTTATATACGACGAAAGTTCCTGGAACAGTGCCACTATATCGATCAATTAGTTCTAAGGGAGGGCATTCAATAAGTAAATCTAAAACTTCAGATGAAATTATTTTAGGATATTATTACACTTCGCAATTACCTGGAACAACAGCACTTTATTTTTTTATGGCTCCAACATTTAATATATACAAAATAGAATATAATCATGGTGGTGGAAAAATTATTACCGGATTTGTTCTTCATAAATTTTTACGTAATAATAAAGATGATATAATATTTTAAAAAATATAAAAAATTTAAGTTTGTTAAATGACAAAGGATGAGAGCTAACTCATCCTTTGTTTATAAAGTTTTCAAACCAGACCTATTATGGTTTAATCAATTGCTGCAAAGGCTTCAATTGTTCCATATTAATGTTTGATTGTTTTAAAACCGACATTAACGTCATGATGTTGTTTGGATTCATGTTTTTTCCTAAAACACGAACAACTGCAAAGCCGTTTTCTTTTCTGTTGGCAAAAACAACAAACTCTTCAATGTTATCATCGGTACCAACATAACTTACAGATGCGCCGTCTTTACCTGAGCCAAAACTCATTAATTGCTGGTATTTTGGATCTTTCAGAATAGCCTTAACTTTTGCTCTTTCTGTTTCAAATTGTGTCTGGTTTGTAGCATTTGCTTTAAATGCCAGAATATTCATTTTGTCAAAAGAGTTTAAAGCTTCTGTTTGTTCTGCAGATAATTTTGCTTTCTCTAAATTTAAAATACTAGGCGAAACATCAAGAGCAATAAAATCTTTATTATCTGTATTTTCTACAAAATATTTTTGCAATGAAGGTTCAGAATTACAACTTATTAAAGTTAGCAATACTAAAAGGGCTGAGGTAAAAACATTGATTCTCATGATTATTTTTTGCTTTTAGAAGCTTTTTTTAAGTCAGAACCTCCTGGAAGCTGCATCTTATCTGTAAGAACTGAAATTTCGTTGATGTCAAAATTACCGGTTAAAGATAATAAAACAGTTTCGTCGCCTTTAGCACCGTCAACATACATCAGTAATTCTCTAACCTGAGAGTCTGTCGCTCCTGATTTTACTGATATTCTAACATTTCTTCCGCCGTCATTTATTCTCATTAATTCTTCTAATCCGGCAGTTTTTACATATTTTTCTGCAGAAGCTTTCATGTCGGCTTCAATTTTAGGATTTTTAGTTGTAAACACTTTTAAATAGTCTAATTTTTTAATCAGATTAATGTATTGTGCTGTTTCCTTATCAGAAGCATCGACTTTAACCTTGCTCATTAAATCAAACATTTTTTTGTTTACAATTACAGAGGTTACATCGTCCTGACCATCATACTTGTCAAATGCACTTTGTGCATAAAAAGTAGTGGTAACGAATGCGAAAACTAGTGTTATGATTAAATTTTTCATTTTGATTGATGTTTTTATTGTTTAAAAATTTTATTTTTTGATTGTTTATATTCCTTAATGTATTGTACACTTCCAATACCTACATTAACGTTGTTTGATAATAAGGCCAAAGCTTTTTGCGTTGCTGCGAGAGCTTCTTCCGGATCATTATAGGTTCCTAATTCTGATTGCGCTACAACCGGAGCTGTATTTTTTTCGCTTACATAAAAATAGGTTCCAATCGATAGTAAAACAACAACAGAAGCTGCAATTGATAACCACGCCACATTTCGTTTCTTGTCCCGAGACTTCGGGAGTGGTATTTCATGTGTTGATTTTTGTTGTTTTACCTGAGAGAAATAACCAAACATTGGTTTGTACTGCTCTAAATGCTGCGCAACATTTGGTGAAGAAAAATAGTCTTTTAATTGATTTTCTTCGGCAATAGTAGTTTCTCCCTGAAAGTATTTTTCTAATATATCTTCTATTTTATTTAATTCCATAACGGTGTGTATTAAGCATTGATTCTCTAATTTTTTTTCTCGCTCTCGAAAGTGCTACTCGTATAGCCGTTTCATTCATATCGACAATTTTCGCAATTTCATCAAATTCATATTGTTCAACATCGCGTAACTGAATTAATATTTGCTGCTGTTCCGGCAGCTGGCTCATTATTTTTTCTACCCATTCTAAACTATCAATATCTTCCAGTTTTTTGTCTAATTGCGGCTCACGATCTGTAAAATTGTTATGCACGATTTTAAGATTTCCGGCTCTTTTAGATTTTAACTGATCCAGACAATAATTTTTGGTCATTGTCATCGCTACAGCTTCAATATTATTATAAGCATCTAAGTTGTCTTTTTTGCTCCATAATTTAACCATTACTTCCTGAGTGGCATCTTCAGCTTCTTCGGTACTGGTAAGTAATCGTTTTGCCAGACGAAAAACTTTGTCTTTAAAAGGATTAATTAATTCTATAAATACAACTTGGTTCATCTTTTGGTTCATTTTGGTTTTTGGCTGGTTAATGACAACTCCCTGTTTTGATCATATTAATGATGAATTAAGGATCGTTTTCATTTTATAAACAAACTATTATTAGAGCGTTTATATAGTCAAGACGAGGCACTATTATTTTTGTTACAGCAGTAATGAAATTTTTTTACTGAAAAAAAGCAACAAATTTATAAATGTTAAAACTAAAGATAGTATTTTTACGTTAATACAATATCGAAACGTATTTTTATGAAAACAATATTAAGAAGTGTCCTGCTAATATTTTTATTAGCCTTTGCTTTGCAATCCTGCGAAGATGAGGATGATGTTGCCGCGCCAGCTGACTTGCAGGTAAATGATTTTGTCTGGAAAGGGCTGAATGCATTTTACTTATGGCAAGCTGATGTACCTAATTTGGCAGATGATCGTTTTAGCAATCAAGATGCTCTCAACTCTTTTTTACGAGGATATTCTAAACCGGAAGATTTATTTGAAGATTTATTAAATAAACCGGTGAGCAAATATCCAATTAATGCAATTGACCGTTTTAGCTGGATTGTTGATGACTATACGGTTTTAGAACAGGAACTAAACGGAATTAGTAAAAACAATGGTGTAGATTTTAGGCTTAGCAGAATTTCTGAAGGATCTAATGACGTAGTGGGTTATGTGCGTTATATTATTGCTAATTCTGATGCATCAACTAAAAATATTAAAAGAGGTGATTTCTTTACGCAGGTAAACGGAACAAAACTTACAATTTCAAATTACGAAACATTATTACTGGATAGCGAAAACTATACTTTAAATTTTGCTGATTATACCCAATCAGGTTTTGTCTTAAACGGCAAATCTGTTAATTTAACAAAAACAACACTAGAAGAAAACCCTATTTTAATTAATAAGGTAATAAATTCAGGGGGGCATAAAATAGGGTATTTAATGTATAATGGCTTTTATTCGGGTTATGATGACAGATTAAATGATGCTTTTGGAGAATTAAAAGCACAAGGCGCTACAGATTTAGTTTTAGATTTAAGATATAATGGGGGAGGTTCTGTTACTAGCGCAACACGCTTAGCTAGTTTGATTACAGGTCAGTTTGAGGGTAAAGTTTTCTCGAAAATGCAATATAACCTGAAACTAATGGCAGGAATGAATGCAAAGGACTTAGATGACTTAAATATAAAATTTGTAAAAGAGCTAGGAGAAGGAGGACCTGCCTTAAATAGTTTAAACCTTTCGAAAGTATATATTTTAACAACAGATAATACGGCATCGGCAAGTGAGTTGGTTATAAATGGATTAAAACCTTATATCACGGTTGTGCAGATTGGTGAAGTTACAGTAGGTAAAAATGTTGGTTCGTTTACAGTTTATGACTCACCAAGTTATTTGAGTAAAACGAATATTAATCCAAATCATAAATACGCGATGCAGCCTTTGGTTTTAAAAATTTCAAATGTAGATGGTTTTGGTGATTATACCAGCGGTTTAACGCCAACGTATGTGCAGACAGAGTATGTAACAAGTTATGGTGTTTTAGGAGATGTAAACGAGCCATACTTAGCCACTGCAATATCTAAAATTACCGGTGCAACAGCAAAAAGAATTCAGGATGATGAAAAATTGGTTCTGCCTTATTTTAGTGATTCTAAAAAAATAAACGGAATAAGAAACGAAATGTATTTAGAGAGTGCTCCAAAAGATTTTTTAAGGGCATTAAAATAGAATAACAAATAAAAAGGCTTTCAGTGATGAAAGCCTTTTTTTTCCAAAAAAAATAAAAAAATAAATAAAGTATAATTCGATTTTACTGCAAGAATATTTTGAAATACTCTTTTAGCTGTTTTTATTAATTATTAAAGTAAAAACCGTTTGGTATTATTCCCACACTAAATTCCTTAGTAAATGTTCCTGTTAAAGAATAGATATAAATATTTCCGGGATCTTGATAGTTTCCTGCATCAGCCAAATAAATTTTGTCATTTTTTACTGCAAAACCATATAGGGTGGTCACTTTTTCAGCTTTAAATGTTTGAATTGTAGGCAATGTTGCAGCAGTTGTAGCTGTAGTATAAACATTGCTGTCAATTGTATAATAAATTTTATTGTTATTAATATCCATAAAACCAGGATGAGTTAAATCTGGAAAAGTAAGTGTCGATGTAATGGTATTATTACTCAGATTTACTTTTACAATTTTACCCGCAGTTTCAGGTGCTGCATAAAATGGTCTTCCATCACACAACACATACAAAGTTCCGTTGTCTTTAACTAATGAACTAGGAACGTCTCCAACAACAATGTTTGTTACAACTGTATTGGTAGCAGAATTAATTACAGTTAATGAATTTCCCTGATTATAACCGCCTTTGTGAGCTACATAAAGTTTTCCGTCATTCTCGATTATTTTTTCAGGACCTTCAACTACAGGAATTTTTGTAGCACTTACAACGTTTGTAGCAAGATCAAGAACCGCTACATAATCATCTGTGTCAAGCAATGGATCTCCCCAGTTTGTAATGTATCCTTTTCCGTTTGCAAAAGCAATAAATCTTGGGTTGTTTAAATTTGCAGTAATCGTAGCAACACTTTTAAAAGTATATCTGTTTACTACTTCAATTTTATTAGAATTATTTACAACTAAATAAGCTAAATCTCCATTAAAACCCAAAGATTCTGGTACATCACCTGTCACTTTTCCTGAATTTACTAATGAAAAAACATTGTTTTCGATTTGTAAATCATCAGATAAATACGAAACGATTCCATTAGCTTTTTTAATATTTCCTTCATTTACAATAAATAACCCGCCTTCGTAATCGCCTCTGGCTTCTTGTGTATTGTCATCATCGTTGCTACATGACACGAAAAATGCCGAGCTTATTATGGTTACTAAAAATAGTTTGTTCAATCTTTTCATGGTATTTAAAAATTAAGGTTTATGTATATCGTGTAATTTCTTCCCGGCATTTGTCTGTTTATGATTGGTTGGTAGTTTTCATTCCAAACATTAAGGACTTTAAAGCCAAGTTTGTATGTATTCTTTTTTCCAAAGTCATAATCAACGCCAATATTGCCAATGTTATAATCTTTTACTCTTGTAGCAGGATTATTAAACGGAGTGCTGTAAACTTCTCCATTGTATAAATATTGAAAATAAGAAGACAGTTTTTTCCAGTTGTATGAAACTGATCCTGTCAATTTATGGTAAGGAACGTAGATTAATTGTTTGTAAACAGATTCTCCTTTTATTAATTGTTTGCTTTCAGAAACGGTATAAGCATAGGTTCCGTTAATCGTAAAATTGTTGTTTCCTATTTTTGGTTTCCATTCTGCTAAAACTTCTGCGCCATAAGCTCTTACTTTGTCTGTGTTTTCAGGAGACCACGCATCACCGCTTCCTTGCCTCGGAACCCAGCGTAATAAGTCTTTGATAGCATTATAATAGGCAGTTACAGAAACAGAAAAATTCTTTATAAAAAACTCATTGCCAATTTCAGCCTGATATGAAGTTTCGGGTTTTAGATCAGGATTGCCGCTTCCTTCCCAAAACAAATCATTATAAGTGGGCATTCTGAAATTTTTTGAAGCATTAAATTTCACACGATAGAAATCAGTAAACTGATACCGTGTTCCAAATGAAAACAGAAACGGATTACCATAATTATCTGTTACTTCCTGGCGAATACTGGCATTATAATCCCATTTCTCCGTTACTAAATGACTTAGTAACAAACTAGCCGAACCAACTTCTCGCTTTACATTATCGATACTTGAACCATAACCTTTATTACGACTATAGTCGACAATAGCATTTAGTTTAATTTTATCATTTACATCAAAAGCCAAATCATATTTTATAATCGATGTTTCGACTTTTCCATAAGTGAATAATTCTGAAGTAATACTTGGAAAATATTTATATGATTCACCAATATGTGCTAATTTCAATTTTGAAGTAAAACGATTAAAAAGACTTTCCCATTCTAATAAATTTCGGGTGTTAAAATCGTTATATTTTGTTTTGCTCTCTGTAGGTGTAGCCAAAGAAAAATGACGTTCAGAATCGTAAAACTGGCTGTATGCTTTTATAGTATTTTTAGCGTCTATTTTATAGCCAAAAGTCGTATTCATACTGGTGTTATAATAATCACCATTTATGTTTCTTTCATTTGAATTACCGGGATATTTAAAATCATTATCCGAGCTGTTTCTTGAAATATTTACTTGTAAACTATATTTGTTAGACGAAACAATAGCGCGGTAATTGGCACTCAAAGTATTGTAGCTTCCCAAACTAAAAAATACCTGATTAGAGAATTCATCTTTAAATCTCAAATCATTATTCAGGTGAATACTTCCTCCAATGGCACTGCTTCCGTATAAAACGCTTCCTCCACCGGCTTTTACAGTAATTGAATTAAAATCTCTGGTTCCGATAGTATTAAAATCGGCCTCACCTAAAAATTGTGAATTGATATTTATTCCGTTCCAGATAACAGCGGTTTGCGCACCCGTTGTTCCTCTAAAAGAAGGTGATGAAGTCATTCCTAAACCATTTTCTTTAAAATAAATAACAGTATTGTAATTTAAAAGTGACGTTAAAGAAGATGAGTTTTTATTGATAACAGAATCATTTAAAACCTGAACTGATTGTGAATTGGAGTATTTTTTAAGATTAACATCAGAAACTATAACTTCTCTAAGTTTATTAACAGAGTCATTTTGCGCCGAAATAAATTGGCACAGCAATAGTAAACAAAATGTAAAACGTTTTTTTAAAGTCATAATTTCTACACTCTTTTTCCCGAGAGTTCGATATTTGTTACAAAGGCAGGTCTCCTGGCTCGCGTCTTGTTGTTTACCTTCCCACTCGCGGGGCGAGCAGTGGTTTGTAGTTAACAACAAGCATTCTTTTCAGAATAAAGCTTACAGTTGCGGGTACAGCTCAAGAATTTACTTGATTCCCTTTTAATGTGTTTCAATAAAACACAACCTTAATTTCCTGCAAAGATAAAGTTAAAATCGTCGAATGTTCAAATTTGTTTCACTTTTTGTATCAAATTTTCAACAAAAGGATGTTTAAAGTACTATTTTTATTACTTGTCCAAAATCAACTTTATTTTGAAATGCGTCTTTTAAAGGCAATGAGTTATAATGACATAAAATACTTCTAACTACTCCGGCGTGAGAAACTATAATAACAGGCTTGTCTTTATTTTTTACTATTTGATCAGATAAAAAGTCTCCAACTCTTTTATGCAGTTCAGTAAAAGATTCACCGTTTGAAGCCGGAATATTTACAAAATCTTCCATCCACGGATTTAGTTGTTCAGGCGGAATAGTATTCCAGTTTTTCATTTCCCAATCACCAAAGTTCATTTCCTTCAGCCGATCATCTTCATTATAAGAAATGGTTTTTATTTTATTCTGAATGTATTTTGCTAAAACCGTACAGCGTTTTAACGGACTTGAGAAAATAATTGCTTCGACAGGTAATTGCGAAATAATGTTTTCGAAAACCAAATCAAATGGTTCAGCAATCAAAACATCCGATTGTCCGTAACAGACTCCTTTTTCGCAAATTGTTTCGGTATGGCGAATTAGATAAACTTCCATAAAAAAAGAATACTTAAATAATACATAACCTCACAAATTTGTTGCGTAGCGCCAAGACAATCTCCGGTATAACCATCAATCCATTTTTGAAAATAGCGAGCCAGAAAATAACGCGTTATAAAAACAGGAATTATAGCAAATAGAATTTTATAGTTAAAATAGGAGAGTGCCAATAAAGGAATTAATCCAAAGAAAAAAGCGCCAAAAACTTCTTTCCAACTGTGTTTATTCGCAATTGGTTTACTTTTGCTTGAAGCATCTTCCCTTGAATATTCATGTGTAAATATGATCGAAATTGCAGCCAGCCGACTCAAAGCATGAGCAGAAACGAATAAAATAAATATCAGAAAAAGAGAATTGTTATCGGTAAAAAGTAAAATAACTTCTGAAAGTAATTTGAATTTTAATAAAAACAATAAAACCAAACCAATTGCTCCGTAAGCACCAATGGCGCTATCTTTCATAATTGTCAGAATTTTTTCTTTAGTCCAGCCTCCGCCAAAACCATCGCAGACATCAGCAAATCCATCTTCATGAAAAGCTCCGGTTGTTAATACAGACGTTATAATTGCTAAAATAACAGCAGTTTCTGTTGATAGAAAAAAAGAAAAAAGATAGAAAGCAAAAAACGAAATACTGCCAACAATCCATCCAATAAAAGGAAAATATCTCGTGGCTTTATTTAAATAATCAGGATTATGATCGATGTTTTTCGGGCAGGGAATTCTGGTATAGAACATTAAACAGGTAAAGAAAATATGTAGTTCTTTTTTCATTAAGATTGTGTTTTTAATTTAGTTTGTCATTGCGAGGAACGAAGCAATCTCACTAATAACGGATTCAGCGAATGTGATTGCGTCGTTCCTCGCAATGACAAAAGTTACTTCCTACTAACACCGGCACTTTCAAAACTCGCCATTTCATTTAAAAAGGCTTCTGCCGATTTTAAAATGGGAAAAGCAATAGCGCAACCCGTTCCTTCGCCCAAACGAAGATCAAGATTTAAAATGGGTTTTACATTTAAATAATCAAGCAATTTTTGATGTGCTTTTTCGGCAGAACAATGACAAAAAACAGCATTTTTTATAATGTCGGGATTTATTTTGAATGCAATTAAAAAAGCTACACTACAAATAAAACCATCTACCAGAATAATCATTTTGTTTTCAAAAGCAGTCAGCATTCCGCTGGCAATCTGCATGATTTCAAAACCGCCAAAATAGGCAAGCTGCTGCATTAATTCGGTCTGACCAGAATAATTTTCGATTGCTTTTTTAAGAATATCCTGTTTTTGAATCAGTTTTTCATTTTCAACACCAGTTCCTTTTCCAACACACTCTTCAAGAGAAAAACCAGTTAAGAGACTCATTAAAACAGAAGCAGTTGAGGTATTTCCAATTCCCATTTCACCAAAACCGATGCAATTCGAACCTGTTTTTGCAATATCTTCAACAATAGATTTTCCTTTTTCAAAACACAATTGTAATTCTTCTTCGCTCATTGCCGGAATATGTAGAAAGGACTGCGTTCCTTTGGCGATTTTAGCGTTAATTAAATTTGCATTCGTCGGAAAATCATAATTGACGCCTGCATCTACAATAGATAATTGAATGTTGTTTTGCTTACAAAAAATGTTAATTGCTGCGCCGCCATCGAGAAAATTACCAACCATTTGCCTCGTTACATCTTGTGGATAAGCACTTACGCCATGATTTGCGATTCCGTGATCTGCGGCAAAAACAACAATATTTGGGTTTATAATTTTTGGTTCCAGAGTTTCAAAAACAGTTCCTAGCTGAAAAGCCAAAGCTTCTAAAGTGCCTAAAGCACCAATTGGTTTGGTTTTAGAATCTATTTTTTCCTGCAAAAGGGTATTGAAATTATCTGAGTTTTCGACCCCTGTTTTATCCTTAAATTGAAGATCAGAAACATAATTTTCAGAAACATTTTTGATTTCGGTACAATCCGGAGCTTCTGATTTTTGTTTCCAGTGCAATTGCTGAAGCATGGGCTGATTATCGTAATTTGTAGCTGGTTTTCCTATGCAGAAATAACCCAAAGGCTCAATATTTTCAGGTAAATTGAGTATCTTTTTAAACTGATAATAATTCAAAATCGAAACCCATCCCATACCATATCCTTGTTCTGTAAGCGAAAGCCAAATATTTTGAGCTGCGCAAACCGAACTAAATTTTACAGCCTCATTACTGCCAACAGTTCCAATCGTAAATTGATTTAAAACAGATCTGTCATAAGCAATAATAAGGCCGATTGGTGCTTCTTCAATTGCCTCCAGTTTCAGTGATTTATAATGCTGTTTTTGTTCGGGATTATCTGTTAATTCTTCTGCTTTTTTATTATAGTCCAAAAACAAATCTTTAATCGCACATTTTACTTCGGCCGATTTAATAATATAATATCGTGTAGCGTCCGTAAGTCCAACCGAAGGCGCCCAATGTCCCGCCTGTAAAGCTTTTTCTATAACTTCATCAGGAACTTCATCGGTTGTAAAATGTCGGGTATCGCGACGCGATTTTAGTATATCATCTAAATAGCTCATAATTTTTCAATATCAATTGCAAAGTTCAATATCAGCTTCAAAATTAATTTCAGTAAATCGAAAATGAAATTAAAATAGTATCATTTGAAGTTATGTAAAGTTAAGGCAGCGTTTTGGAATTTTACTATTGAAATTTCTTTATTATTGATTTTTGTAATTGCTATTGATTTTTGTAATTGACATTGAACTTTGCAATTGTTAACCTTTAATTTTAACCGGAATTCCGGAAACCATCAACACAACTTCATCTGCTTTTGAAGCCAGAAACTGATTCATCCAGCCTTGTAATTCTGTAAATTTTCTGCCAATATGAGTTTCTGCATGAACGCCCATTCCTATTTCATTTGTAACGATAATCAGTGTTACATTCTTCTGATCTGCAATCGAAAGAAATTCCCTTTTTACTTCTTCCAGACTAAGGTTTACATCATTATCAGTGTCAACAAAAAAGTTGGTCAGCCAAAGCGTAACGCAATCAATCAATACTGTTTTTCCTGAAAAATCAAGTTCGCTAAAATATTTATCATTTTCAATATTAGTCCAGCGTTCATCACGTTCTTGTTTGTGTCGGTTAATTCTATGCTGAAAATCATCGTCCCACTTTCTGGCTGTTGCAACATAAATTGGAGAATTTGAAAGCTGCAAAGCCAAACTTTGTGCATAACTGCTTTTTCCTGATCGTTCGCCGCCGGTAATTAAGTAAATCATTTTTAATTTTTAATTTTGAGTTTTGAGTTATGAATTATAATGGCGTTCCCTACGGTCGGGCTATCCACTATATCTTTTATTTTTTTAAAGAAAAAAAATAAAAGGATATCGTTTCTATCCCTAACGCAAAAGACCAATTGAATTTTTAAGAAGTAAAGTACAATTTATAATTAACAATTATTGATAAGGGCAATGCCGACATTTGTTTTCGCAGCAAGTTCCTCTTTTTAGATGAAACCAGGCTGTAAAAACATAATTGCCATTTTCGATATAATAATCAATATCTTCAATTAGTTTTTCGGTTTTTGGTAAAGATAAGGCTTTATTTTGGAGTGCTTTTTGAGGCGTCATTGTTTCTATATACGCATCAATTTTGTCCATACAAGCTTCTTTAAAACACGAAGGACAAAGGCAATCGCCTCCTTCAGAAAGATTGAAAATAGGAGGGTACTCATTACACCAACATTTGTTTTCAACAGAAATATCTCCGCAACTAAATCCAGAGTCGCAACTAGAGCAAATTTTGGTTTTTGTGGTATTCATATATAAGGTAAAAGATAAATTTGGTTTTTGTAAGAATAAAGGTAAATAAAAAATTTATAAATTACGCTACCTTTGTCGTTATTGAAAACGCAATTATCAAATCATATCATCTGAAATCACTGATGATGATGCTGAAAAATAGCGATACAGAGTCTCTAAAAGCAATATGACCTACAATATGAAACATTTATTCTCTAAATTTATTTTTGTTTTATCTTTTTTTCTTCTGGTTGGATGTAAAAAAAATGAAACAACAGAGCTTGTAAAATCTGAAATTCCACAAAATAGTATCGAGTTTGCTTCGGGACTTTCGATTGTAAAACACGACGGTTATTCTGTCGTTACAGTTACAGATCCCTGGCCGGATGCAAATGCAAAATTCACTTATATTTTAAAAGAAAAAGAAGCTAAAGTACCGGATAGTCTGCAAAAATATACCACTATAAAAGTGCCTTTAGAATCTGTTGTTGTAACATCGACAACAAATATTCCGTTTTTGGAAATGCTTGATGTTGAAGATAAATTAGTTGGTTTTCCCCACACCGATTATATTTCTTCAGAAAGAACAAGAGCCCTGATCGATAAAGGTTTAGTTAAAAATGTAGGACAAAACGAAAAATTAAATATTGAACAATTAATAGAATTATCACCGGATTTGATTGTTACTTTTGGTGTTGACAACAACAATGCAATGTTGGATAATTTGAAAAAAAGCGGTTTAAATGTTTTTATTCAGGCTGATTGGATGGAACAATCACCTCTTGGAAAAGCAGAATGGATTAAACTTTACGGAGCCTTATTTGGTAAAGAAGACAAAGCAAAGGAATTGTTTGATAAAATTGTTGAAAGCTACAATCAGGCGAAAAAATTAGTGGCTGATAAACCTGCCGCTTCAACAGTTTTATATGGCTCTATGTACGAAGATGTTTGGTATGTAGCAAAAGGAAATAGCTGGGTTGCACAATTTATGAATGATGCTCACGCCAATTATTTATGGGCAGATTTAAAAGGAACAGGAAGCGAAGGTTTGTCTTTTGAAAAAGTACTGGTTAAAGCCAAAACGGCTAATTTCTGGATCGCTTCAGGTTCGTTTAAAACGTTAGACGAATTCGGGAAAAGCAATCCGCATTATACACAATTTGACGCTTTTACTTCAAAAAATGTATACACTTTTGAAGGCAAATTTGGAGCAACCGGCGGAACAGTTTATTACGAATTGGCACCAAGCCGTCCGGATTTAGTGCTGAAAGATTTCATTAAGATTTTTCATCCTGATTTATTGCCAAGTTATGAGTTTACTTTCGCCTCTAAATTAAATTAATTGATAAATTCAAAGCGCAATATAATCCTGTTTTCTGTACTTGGTTTAGCACTTTTATTTATGTTTTTTCTGGACATAAGTTTGGGCTCCATTACCATTCCGTTCAAAGAAGTTTACACCAGTTTAACAGGCGGTCAGGCCAGTAAATCAACCTGGGAATATATTATCATTAACTATCGTTTGCCAAAAGCGATAACAGCCTTTTTGGTTGGCGTGGGATTATCGATAAGCGGTTTGCTCATGCAGACATTATTCAGGAATCCGTTAGCAGGTCCAGATGTTTTAGGTTTAACATCCGGAGCAATTTTAGCGGTTGCCATTGTTATTTTGGGCGCAGGATTTTTGCCGGTATTTTTAAAAACTATTTTACTATCACCATACGGAATCGTCCTTGCATCAACATTAGGGAGTGTTTCGGTTTTATTATTGGTTTTGCTTGTAGCGCAGCGATTGCGAAATACAATGGCTATTTTAATTGTCGGACTTATGTTTGGCAGTTTTACAAGCGCCATTGTGGGCGTTTTAACCTATTTTAGTTCAGCAGAACAATTACAAAAATTTACCTTTTGGTCATTAGGAAGTCTTGGTAATCTTTCCTGGACATCGATTTCTGTTTTGGCAGTTTGTGTGGGTTTTGGTTTGCTTTTAAGTGCAGGAAGCATCAAACCTTTAAACGCATTACTTTTAGGTGAAAATTATGCTAAAAGCATGGGTTTGAATTATAAAAAAGCACAGCTAATTATCATATTTGCAACAAGTATTCTGGCAGGAAGTATAACGGCTTTTACCGGCCCTATTGCTTTTATAGGTTTGGCGGTTCCGCATATTGCAAAGCTGACTTTTCAAACGAGTAATCACGCAGTTTTATATTGGAGCACGCTTTTTTATGGCGGAATAATTATGTTGTTTTGCGATATCGCTTCTCAATTACCGGGATTAGAAACCACGTTGCCAATTAATGCAATTACGTCTATAATTGGTGCGCCGGTTGTAGTTTGGCTATTAATGCGAAAAAGAAATTTTCAGTAAATTTATCTGCCACAGATTACACAAATTCTCACAGATTATAAAATCAATTCAATCTTATAATCTGTGGCAAAAAAAACTTAGCAACTTAGTATCTCAGCAACTTTTAAAAATGATAAATATTTTAAAAACTTCAAATTTAAACATTGGCTATAAGTCCAAGAAAGCAACTGTGACTATTGCTGAAAATCTAAATTTGAATTTATTTTCAGGAAAACTTATTGCTTTGATTGGTGCCAACGGAATTGGGAAATCAACATTATTAAGAACCATTACGGGAATTCAACAGCCGTTATCAGGAAATGTTTTTCTAAATAATAAAAATATAAATACGTATAAACCATTAGAATTAGCTCAAAATCTAAGTTTGGTTTTAACCGAAAAATTACCGCCAAGCAATCTTTCTGTTTTTGAACTCGTTGCTTTAGGAAGACAGCCTTATACAAATTGGATTGGAACTTTAACAGAAACAGATATTGAGAAAGTTCACGAAGCAATGCAATTGACTCAAATCGAACATTTAGCTGCAAAAAGACATTACGAAATTAGCGACGGACAATTGCAAAAAGTTTTAATTGCCAGAGCTTTGGCGCAGGATACACCGCTTATTATTCTGGACGAACCTACAACGCATCTTGATTTATTACACAAAGTTTCGTTATTTAAATTGCTGAAAAAACTAACTGAGGAAACCCAAAAATGTATTTTGTTTTCGACACACGATATTGATTTGGCGATTCAGTTAAGTGATGAAATGATTATTATGACACCGGAAATGGTTGTTCAGGATGAACCTTGTAATTTAATTTCAAAAGGAAGTTTTGCAACTTTATTCAAAGATGAACATATTGTTTTTGATGCAGAAAAAGGGAAGTTTGTAATTAGTTAAAATGTTGAATCGGTTAATCGTTTATTTGTTTAAGCGATCCTGCAAGGTTTTCAAAACCTTGTAGGTATTTTTTAAGTATTCAAATGAAAATCTAGTTATACCTACAAGGTTAAAAAAACCTTGCAGGAAATCGGATTATAAGTGCGATTAAACATTTAAACAAATAAACGATTAAACTTTCTTCAACCCAATTTGCCTTTTAGCTTCGCCAACCACAAAAGCTACAGAATTTGCAATATTAAAACTGCGAATTAATTTTGACATCGGAATCGTTAAATGATTTTCAAAACGGGCTAAAACTTCTTTGCTTAAACCAACACTTTCTTTTCCGAAAACCAACCAGTCACCATCCTGAAAATCAGTTTCTAAATACGATTTTTCAGCATGAGAACTCATCAAAAAAACACGAGACAGATCAGGGATCTGTTGAATCCATTCTTCTATATTTTGATATTCGGTAACATCAAGATGTACCCAATAATCCAACCCCGAACGTTTCAGGTTTTTGTCATTAATTACAAATCCAAAAGGATGAATTAAATGCAGCCTGCTTTCGGTTCCTACACATAATCTCCCAATATTTCCGGTATTGTTTGGTATTTCCGGTTCTACAAGAACAACGTTTAGCATTATCGTTATTTGTTTATTCGTTTATTTGAAAATTCGGGAATTATCTAATTTTCAAATTGACACATTTTCTAATTCTAATTAATTCTCTAATTTAAAATCGGGAACTTCTACAACTTCTCCGGCTTTTAAGTTTTGCAAATATACATTTCCTATTCGAACACGAACCAATCTAAGAGTTGGAAAACCAACTGCAGCGGTCATTTTTCGAACCTGACGAAATTTGCCTTCATTTACAGTAATTGATGCCCACGAAGTTGGTCCGTGGCGTTCGTCTCTGATTTTTTTTGCTCTTGGTCCAAAATCAGGAATTTCTGTAACGATAAATGCAGAGCAGGGTTTTGTTTTGTATTTTCCGCCTTCGAAACCAATTTCAACACCTTTTTGTAATTGTTCAATTGCTTCGGGAGTTATAACGCCGTCTACCTGAACGTAATATTCCTTATCAACTTTTTTGCTTCTTATTTGTTCGCTTACTTTTCCGTCAGTAGTCAATAAAAGTAAACCTTCAGAATCTTCGTCAAGTCTGCCAATTGCCATTGTTCCTTCAGGAAAATCATTTAATTCGCCCAGAAGCTTTTTCTTTCTTTTTAATTCATATATAAATTGACTTAAATAACCGTAAGGTTTAAAAAGAATGAAGTGTTTGTGCATGCTGTATTTTTTATTTGCAAAGATAACTTTGTTTGAATAGTAAAACCAATTATCCAAAAGCAATGTTAAATGACTTATTTCTAAAATTTAAAATACGTAATATTAAGGTACTAATGCTAAAAATAATGCTATGGAAAATAATGATCTGGGTTCTAAAAAAATAAACGGAACACAAAAAAATATAGACGAATCTAAAGGAAAAAATATTTCTCACGATACAGAATTACATGAATCAGAACTTAAAAAAGAAGTTGTAACAGATTCTGATGGAAATAAAGAAGTTGTTGAAAGAGCCAGAAACGAAAATGAGGTTATAGATAAAGTTTCTGATAAGGTAAATACCAAAAATGCAAATGCAAATCGTGGTGTTGCCACAGAAGAAGAAGCAAAGAAAACGGTCGAAAACAAAGACAGAAATTCGGATGTTACGTCTAATCGTTATCCAAATTCGAATCCGGAAAGTCATAAAGACAGAGGAAATATGAAATTAGATGAAGATAATAAATAGTGAAAATGACTTGATTTACGTCATTTTATGACACTGCGATATAAGTATTTTCATATAGGTTTTAAAAAGCTATCTTGTCATGAGGTAGCTTTTTTTATGCATTATAGTTTTTTCAAAGAAATATAAAACTAAGATTTATTGTGTTAAAAAATAAATTCACGTTAATTCGTACAATAATATATAATCTCGCAAAGTCAATATTTATCTGTGAATAATTGAATTTAGATGTGAATAATTTAGTTTTTGTTATAATATGTTCATAAAACGAAAAGCAATAAGTTTAAGTTTTGACAATATTCTGTTAACTTTAAAGACTTTAAATTTGATTTCTAAAAACGCTATTTTTTAAACACATGAAAAACATCTACTCATTTCGCCACTTGCTGGCATTTTTAAGTTTTTTTTATTGCATTTCGGGAAGTCTTTTTGCCCAGACAATGCCAACAGCTAAATCTTTGCCTTATCAGCAGGATTTCTCGTTTGCTGCTACAATAACAGCATATCCGGATGGATTTCAAGGCTGGACAGCTGCTGTATTACCAGGTTCTACATATAATGTAAGCGGTACTATAGTTGCCGATAGACCTTTAGTAGCAAGTAGTACGGCAGCTACGAATAGTGGAAATTTTCATAATTACAATGGTAAAATTGGATTTTTGAATAATGGTTCTCTTGATTTGGCAATTGGATTCGCTATCAACGCCACAAATCAGAAAGGTATTCAGGTTAAATATGATGCGATGACAATACGTAATCCTTATGGTACAGGAACAGGAACAGGATATTCAGATCGTATTAATGAAATGGCTTTAGAATATCGTGTTGGTACAACTGCAGCTTTTAAAGTATTATCAGAAACAGCTTATCAAAATAATGATATAGCACAGGTTACGGCTTTAATTATTCCTCAAAATCCCCAAACTATAACAGTTACATTGCCTTCAGAATGTGATAATCAGCCAATAGTTCAAATTAGATGGATTTCTAAGCAAAATTCAGGTGGAGGTTCTCGTCCTTCATTTGCAATTGATAATATTGATATTAGAAGTGATATTATAGCGCCTGTTAATGTTACAGGATATCCAAAGGCAGATAATATTTTATCTAATGGTTTTGATTTTATCAATAAAATAGATGAAATCGGGAAAACTTATTATGTACTGTTGGCATCAGGAAGTGCAGAACCAACAATTGCTCAAATAAAAGCAGGTCAGGATGCAACAGGAACTGCAGCTTTGCAATCTGGATTTTTAGATATCACTGATGCATCTCAGGAATATGTAAAAAGTTTTACAGGTTTAACACTTAATACTGCGTATTCTGTTTTCTCTATTTCTGAAGATTCTTACGGAAATGTTCAGTCAACAGTAAATAAAGTTGATGCTACAACGTCAAATGTTGCAATTCCATCTTTAACAACAACAGTTTCTTCACTTGATTTAGGTATTTCAGAAGCAAATTATAGTTCAGAGAATTTAAGTTATCAAATACAAGCATCAAATCTTACTAATGATGTAGTTGTAAGTTCTTCTTTGTCAAATTTTACTATATCTAAAGATAACAGCATATTTGCATCTTCTTTAACGTTTACTCCAGCTGATTTAGCAACGGCGCAAACCGTTTATGTTCGATTTACACCAGATGCAACAAGTAATTTTTCAGGACAAATTAGTCATGAATCAAATGGTGCAACAACTAAAATTGTTACGTTATCAGGAATTGGAATTAATCCGTATGCACAAGGATTTGATGATGTAAATGTTTTAGCAAATAGCGGATGGACTCAATATAATGTTGCAGGTACTTTAAATAAATGGTCACAAACAACTATTGCCAGAAATATAAAGTTAGGAACCGGAGCCGTTTTAGTGAACGGCTATTCTGATAGCGGAGCCAGTAAAGACTGGTTAATTTCTCCAAGATTACGTTTAAATAATTTCACTCAATTTCCGGTACTGTCTTTTTATTCTCGTAAGTTTTACAATGGACCAAGTTTAAAATTAATGGTTTCTACTGATTATGATGGAAAAAGTAATCCGGAGACTGCTACATGGACAGAAATAAATGGAAATTTTCCAACAGTAACAGATACTTATGTTCAATCACAATTTATTGGTTTAGACGCCTATAAAACAGATCATACCTATGTGGCATGGGTTTATGAAACTGCAAAAGGAGGAACAGATAATGCAGCAGAATGGTCAATAGATGTAATTGCTATTACAAATGATGCAGGTTATGTAACTTCTAATCCTGTTTTAGATTTTGGAGTTGTAAATGAAAGTACAATATCTACGAGTCAGTTTTTTGCTTTTAAAGCAGGAGGTTATGGCGATATTACACTTACAGCTCCTGCAGATTATCAATTGTCTTTGGATAATAGTACATTTCAATCCAGTATAATTGTTAGTGAAGCAGATGCATTAGCAGGAAAAACACTTTATGCAAGATTTACACCTTCATCAAAAAAAATAAAAATTTCCGGAACTGTAACGGTTACCGGTACAGGTTTAAACAAACAAATTGGTTCACTTACAGGTTCTTCTTTACCAAAAGCAGATACTTTTGATATTGTAACTTATAATTTAGAGTTTTTTGGTACAGATGTAAAAGGATCAGACGGAGTTGAATTTGGTCCAACGGATGATGTTTTACAAAGGCAGAATGTTGCCAAGGTAATGAACAAATTAGATGCCGACGTTTATGTTGTTCAGGAAGTTTCTGATGAAGCGGCTTTGGATGATTTAATTAAAGATATAAGTATTAACGGAAAAACATTTGATAAAACAATTTCAACATCATGGTCTTATTCATTTGATGCACCAGACCCAAAATTTCCACCGCAAAAATTAGTTGTACTTTATAATACACAAACAACAACAGTAAAAAATACTCGTGTAATGTTTAAGAATTTCTATGATCAGATACTTGCCGGAACTCCAAATTTATTGCCGGGTTATCCAGATACTCAGAAAAGCTTTTTTGCATCAGGACGTTTGCCTTACATGGTACAAATAGAAACCAATGTTGGCGGAGTAAAGAAAACACTTAATCTTGTTGATATTCACGCTCGTGCAAATAGCGGAACTGATATTGGTAAATACAACATGCGTAAATACGATGCCCAGGTATTAAAAGACAGTTTGGATCAATATTATCCAAATTCTAATTTAATCATTTTAGGAGATTACAATGATGATGTAAAAGCATCTGTTATTACACCAAATCCTTCTTCTTATAAAATGTTTGTAGATGATACTGCAAATTATAATGCACTTACTTTAGGTATTAGTCAGGCAGGAGCTTTTAGTTATTTAAGTTCAAGCGGATTCTTAGATCATATTATGATTTCAAACGAATTGAATGATCAGTACATAGAAAATTCAATTGCAGTTTATGATCCTCGTGCTGATATTGCAAATTATACCAATACAACTTCTGATCACGGACCGGTAATTGCCCGTTTTGAATTAAAGGCCAATTTATCAACAATTGATTTTGAGTCTAAAAATGGTTTTGCAAATGCATATCCAAATCCCGCAACAGATGTTGTAAATATTGTAGTAAAAACTGCTGATGATAAAAACTTAAAGCTAAGACTTTATGATATATCAGGACGTTTGGTTGGAGGCCCAATCGAAATAAAAGCAACTCAGGAAAGTAATACTACAGCGGTTCAGGTTAGTAATTTAAGAACCGGAATCTACGTTTATACCTTAACAGAAAACAATAAAGTTGTTTTTAAAGATAAGATCATAAAAAAATAATTATAATATAATAACCAGTACTAAAAAAGGCTGTCTGAATTTCAGACAGCCTTTTTGTATTTAAATAAACAGCAACTTTTTAATTTTATTAAGATTTGTGTTTGGTATAATTTCATAAAAATATTCCAATTGCCATTGCTGCGTTTTTTGAGCCTGTTTGCTCGAAGTTTCATCCCACGGCGGATATACTCTTGTGGCTCGTATGCCTTCTTTTGCAGCGGTTGAGAAAATCCCTTTTTGTAATAAAACGGACTTCGGAAAAATAAACTGACCAAATAAATCGTTTTTTCGAACACTTACAATGACAAAATCAATTGCATCAGAAAAATCAAAAGGTTCAATAATTCCGGCTTTATTTCGTTTCCATAAAGTAACAAACTGCCCCGTTTTTGTTGGCGTTATTTTGGCAGATCTAAACTTAATATTGTAATTGTTAATTTGAAAATTGTATGCATTATAATCCTGACTTTCTGCCTCTGGTTGAGGTTCAGTGCATTCAAAATCGCAACAATCATAAACCAGTTCTTTGGCAATAATTAAATCTTGAGGTAATAGTTTTGAATTGGTCCAATTGTTTTTGATTGCCATTTTTTGCTGCTATTTTTCTTGAAAAGTACAACAAAAACAGTTTTAAAATGAAACATTCAAACCAAAATTCAATCCCCATTGAAATTGATTAAAAGATTGTTCGTTTAAAGGATTTATATAATAATTCATAGCAGGTTCTACAAAAACATTTGTCTTTTTGTAAATACGATATTGTATCGTACTGCTTAATAATGAACCATACACATAATCATTTGCACCTGTGTTTTCGCCAATAGAATTGCCATTTAAAGCCATATTATTAGAAATTAATTTCCCTACAAAACCACCGGTATTTAAACTGATATTGGTTTTGTTTCTATTAAAAACAGAGTACGAAACTTCTAAAGGTACTTCAAGATATCTTAAACTCTGATCTAATTTTCCGCTTTCTACATTATCACTTTTTAATGCCATTATTGTGTTTTTAGGCACAAATACATAACTGGAATTATCAGTAATTGGCGCAGCCGCTACCGTTGCATTCTGATTAAAATAATCACTTGAAGTCAAAAAAGCATTTGTTGTTCTCATATAAGAAACATTGGCAATACTTTGACCCAATTCGTTAAATTTTACTCCGGAACTTACAGCCCATTTTTTATTGATTTTATATTTCGTTTTTACACCGTAACTGTTACTTTGTTTTGAGTCATTTACGCTGCCTAACGTTTTTTCATTTTTATAATTTTCAGAATTGGCAACTCCGGCAAAAACTTCTAAAGCCCATTTTTCATTTTTAGCAATAGCTTTGTCCTTCGCCTCTTTCTCTTTTTTGGTTTCAGGCGTTACCGCTACAATACCTTTTTCTAAATTTTGAAGTTCAGCTAATTGAACAGAATCCTGTTTACTCAAAGCGTCACCAAATCTCGAACTGCTTTTTTGATTACTGGCAAAAGCTTTTTCGTTTGTTATAGTTTCGTTTTTAAACTCTTTTTTAGAATCATTCGTTCTGTTTTGATTGTTAGTCGAATTCGAATTAGAAGAATTTAAAGCAAAGTTTGTGTTGTTTTTTGGATTTAGTTTTTCTTCAAAAATGGAAGTTGGTGTTTGATTTTCAGAACCGGAATTAACCGCATTTGTTTTATTCGGAACAAAAGATTTTTCGGCTACAGCCTGATTTGCTTTTGCGTTTTTAGCATTAAATAACGAATTTTCAGAACCGGAATTAACCGCATTTGTTTTATTAGGAACTGAAGTTTTTTCGGCTACAGCCTGATTTGTTTTTGTGTTTTCAGAATTTGGTATCTGATATTTAGAAGACGAATTAAATGTTTTTTCATTATTCGGAACAAAAGATTTTCCGGCTACAGCCTTATTTGAATTTCTTTTCTCAGAGTTTAATGTTTCAGCCTTAGAAGCGGTATTAAATCCATTGTCATTATTTGGGGCAAATGATTTTTCGGCTACAGCCTGATTTGGTTTATGTACTTCTAAATTTGATTTTACATTTAAAACGCCTTCTTTATTGCCTTTGTTTTTAGAATTTATATCAGTAACTGTTGTTTTTTGATCTTGATTGATTTGTGAAGGATCTAATGCGTTTTTTGTTTCTTTATCAGATGAATTTCTAAGTACAATAGCGTTTTCACCGCTATTTATTTTGTTTACAGTTTCGTTTTGGATGTTGTTTTCTTCAGTACTTCTGGTTTTCAAATCATCTGATTCTGTTTTTTTGTCATCCAGAACAACGTTATTTTTTTCAGAGCTCGTATCTATAGTTTTAATTCCTGAATCAGAATTAAAATGTAAAACAGTTGGCAGCATTAATCCTAATAATAAGCATGCGGCAGCAGACCACCAAAGAATCGCTCTTTTTTTCTTTTTTGGTTTGTTTAGTTTCTCTTCAATTTTACCCCATAATTCAGGGGGCGGAACACTTGAAAAGTTTTCCATTGATGAAAAAATATCTTCTATATTTTGCTTTTTCATGCTGTCTTAAAATTTTTTATGCTCAAAATTCTCTTTTGCAAAATGCGCTTGGCCCTGTTTAAATTTGATTTGGATGTTCCTTCTGAAATCTTTAATAATTCGGCTATTTCCTTGTGTTTCATCTTTTCAAAAACATAAAGGTTAAAAACCGTCCTGTATTGATCGGGTAAATCCCGAATAAATTCTAAGAGTTTTTCTTGTTCTATTGGAGCAATATCCAACTCTTGTTCTTCAATAAAATCAGTGTCAGGATCAAAAACATCCAGAAAAAAACTTTCTTTTTTCTTTTTATTTAAAGTTTCGATGAGTTTGTTTACAAAAATTCGCTTCATCCAGCCTTCAAAACTTCCTTCAAATTTAAATTGATCTATTTTTTGAAAAACAATAACAAACGCTTCCTGAAAAACGTCTTTTGCATCGTCTTCATTTTTCATATATTTTAAGCATATGCCATACAAAACCGGAGAGAACAACTGATAAATTTTCAGTTGTCCCTCTCGTTCATTTTGCATGCATTGGCGAATATATTTCTCTAAATCGTCTTTCAAAAAGTGGTTAAATTTGTTTTGGCAAAATTAGCTTTTTTTCACTCATTAAACTATCTCTTATAAATTGTGCGGGTAGCGTCTGAGTTATTGCTTAAAATGGTTAGATTTTGATTATCAAGCTTTTCTATTACATAAGTTTTACCTTCAAATGTAATAAGGTCATGTTCTAAGTTGTCAGAAACACCAAGCCCTTTTCCAATTTCATAAGAACTATTTCTAATCTCTACGTTGTTTTTATAAGTGATAACTCTGCCATCAGGAGTAAAAACCACCTTTTTACTGTAGCCACTGGTTTTTGGTGTCGCAGTATAAGGATTGTTGGTTCCGCCAATTGATTTTTCCCAAATCCATGTATTCACGATCGAGTCAGAATTTACGGTTGTTTTTTCTGTAGAGCAAAAACTGGAAAAAAGAGAAAATGCGATAAAAAACAATAAAAATCTTTTCATGACTTAATTATTTTAAACTTGTAATTTTATCCTGAATCGATTTTTTGAAAAGTTTTACGGCTGAACTTTGATCTTCGGTGTCATTATTATCGATATAAATTTTTGTAATAGTTCCCGCCTGGCGAAGTTGGAAATAAACGCCGCCCTGACCTGCAGCATCCGGAGTACCGTACGTTTTAGTTTGTCCTTTAATAGTCAAAATATCCTGAGGAACAATTGCTAAAAACGAAGTATATTCATTTCTTTTTGTTACGTTAGTGTATTTGTATTGTTCAAAACTATAACTGTCAGCAGCAACATCCTGAAATTTAAGAATGTTAAAATCATTTAGCTGAAAAAAGTTACGTGTAGTTCCAATGTTTCCAATTATAATATTATCCGGAGACTCCGTAGTTCTGTTAAAGATAATTGGTTTTGAAGTTACAGGAATCAAAATAAAATCGGAAGGATACGTTGGTGTTTGCGATATTTGTTCTCCGGCTTGTGGACTTTTTTCATAAAAATTAATCACAATTTCACACATATTTTCTACCATAGAAGTCATTTTTATTTCATAACCACTTGTTGGTTTAACTCCGGCAAAAATTCCAACTAAATAATTTTTAGTAAAATCGATATTAGGATCAGTCGCTACAGGACAAGTATTGGCATGTTTTGTAAAATTTGCATCTAAATCAGTTTGTGTTTTTACCAGGACAGCAAGCGGATTATTAGGCAAAGTTTTTACACTATAATTACATAAAAGAGGAAATCCTGTAAAAGGTACAACTACATCAGTTCCGCAATCTGTATTAAAATCGTCGTTGTTAAGAGAGCAGGCACTAATCCCAAAGGCTATAAATAAGCCAAGCATTAATTTTTTCATGATCATTTTTTAATAGGTTATATTTAGTAGATAATCATCTTTTGAAAAGGTTGCGTAAAACAATATTTTTTGGATGTTAATTTTTTGGATAAAGGTTTAGAATGTTTGTTTAATTTTGAATTGATAATAATTCGTGAAATTTAAATTTTAAAATTCTGCACTACGTATTATTGCGTAATTTTACTTAAAAAATAACTGGCTTATGTTCGACTTTCTTCCGTTTATATTGGTTTTTATAATTGCATTGCTGCTGGGTATTTACTTAGGAAGAATGTTGTTTTCGGCTAAATTTCAATCGGAGAAAGTAAGTTTAGAAGAAAGATTGAATTCGAATGTAAATCAGTTTCAATTGCAGAAGGAACAATTTGAAAATGACAAGAAAAACTTCGAAAAACAATTGTTGCAAACTAATCTGGAGAAAGAAAATATTCGAACAGAAAAAGACAGTTTAGCGATTCAGCTTTCAAAAAAAGAAGTAGATTTTGAAAATTTATGGGAACGTCATAAAGAACAAAAAGCAGAAATAACAGAACTTCAGGAAAAATTCACCAAAGAGTTTGAAAATTTAGCCAATAAAATTCTCGAAGAAAAATCGGCAAAATTTACAGAGCAAAATAGCGAAAACATGAAAAATATCCTGTTGCCTTTACAGGATAAAATTCATGTTTTTGAGCAAAAAGTAGATCAAACCCACAAAGAAAGCATCGATTACCATGCAGCTTTACGTCAGCAAATTATTGGTTTGAGCGAAATGAATGCCCAAATGAGCAAGGAAACGCTGAATTTAACTAAAGCATTAAAAGGAGACAGTAAAATGCAGGGAAATTGGGGCGAACTGGTTTTAGAACGTGTTCTTGAAAAATCAGGATTAGAAAAAGGACGTGAATACGAAGTACAGCAAAGTTTCACAAATACCGAAGGAAGTCGTGTTTTGCCAGATGTTGTAATCAATTTGCCCGATGGTAAAAAAATGATTGTCGATTCGAAAGTTTCATTGGTAGCGTATGAAAAATGGATCAACGAAGAATCTGAAATTCTTAAAATTGATTATTTAAGAGAACATGTACTTTCGATTAAAAGGCATGTAGAACAGCTTGGCAGTAAAAATTACCATGATTTATATCAAATTGAAAGTCCGGATTTTGTGTTGCTTTTTATTCCCATAGAACCCGCATTTGCCATTGCCTTAAACGAAGATTCTACCTTATATAACAGAGCATTCGATCGTAATATTGTAATTGTTACACCAACAACATTATTGGCCACTTTGCGAACTATTGATAGTATGTGGAGCAATCAGAAGCAACAGGAAAATGCGTTTGAAATTGCAAGACAAGCCGGAGCGTTATATGATAAATTTGAAGGTTTCGTAACTGATTTGGTGAAAATAGGAAACAAAATTAAAGATACGAAAACCGAATATGAAAATGCCATGAACAAACTTGTTGACGGAAAAGGAAATCTTATTTCAAGCGTAGAAAGATTAAAAAAAATGGGAGCAAAAGCAAAGAAATCGCTTCCTGAAAATATTATTACAAGAGCCTCAAATACAGACGAAAGTCAATCTTTAAATTAAACTTAACCAAACTGAATACAAAAAACATGACTACAGATTTTAAACCCGTTTCTTCATCAAAAATTAGCATTTCAGAATTGATGCTTCCATCGCATACTAACTTTAGCGGTAAAATTCATGGTGGATATATTTTGCAATTACTAGATCAGATTGCTTTTGCATCAGCATCAAAATTTTGCGGTAATTATTGTGTAACAGCTTCGGTTGATACGGTAAATTTTTTAAAACCTATCGAAGTGGGCGAATTGGTTACCATGAAGGCTTCTGTAAATTATGTAGGCCGCAGTTCGATGATTGTTGGTATTCGTGTCGAAGCCGAAAATATCCAGACCGGTGCTGTAAAACATTGTCTGTCCTCTTATTTTACAATGGTAGCCAAAGATAAAGAAGGTAAAAGCGTGAAGGTTCCGGGACTTATTTTGTCTAGTCTGGATGAAGTTCGAAGATTTAGAAAATGCATCAAACAAATTGAGGCTAAAAAAGAATTAGAAGACCATGCTAAAATTACGAATGTAAATTCTATAGAAGATCTGGCAAGTTTAGATAAATATAATGTTTTATTAGAAATTGGATAATTTCTGTATACAATATTTTTTGTAAATTGAAACTACGTTATTAATGCTTAAAAATTAGAAAGATGGTAAAGTTTGGATATACAATATTATATGTCGAAAATGTAGAAGAATCAATTGTATTTTATGAAAATGCCTTTGATTTTTCAAGAAAATTTATTTCGCCGGATAATGATTATGGCGAATTAATTACCGGTGAAACGACACTTTCATTCGCATCAAAAAAATTGGCGACTGAAAATTTAAAAGACGGTTTTATCGAAAGTAATCCAAAGGATAAACCTTTTGCAATAGAAATAGGCTTTATAACGGATAATGTTGCAGAACTTGTGCAAAAAGCAACTTCGTTTGGAGCAATACTGGTAAAGGAACCAACAAAAAAGCCGTGGGGACAAATCGTTGCTTATTTGAGAGACCTTGATGGTTTTTTAATTGAGATTTGTACTGAAGTTGAAGGTTAAAAAGTATACTATCTTACAGGAATCATTTTATATTTTACATGCTAAACATTTCACAAATATTTAGCATAAATTCAGCGCCTAAAATCGTGGAAATTACGTAACTTTAAGTGTATAGATTAAGTTACTATATTTTCACGGAATATTGCCATTCGATTTTTCAAGACTGAACTGTTCAGTTATTTTTATTAGCCTAAAAAATGGAGTGACATAATTGTTTAATTGCTGACGATTATGAAAAGAACTACCTTACTTATTTTGCTTTTTACTGCATTTTCAATATATGCTCAGGAAAAATTTACAACTAACACAGCCACAGTAAATTTTGAAGCATCAGTTCCTCTTTTTGAAGAAATAAAAGCAGTAAACAGATCGGCTGTTATTGTTTTAGAACCTAAAACCAGTACATTTATTTGCACGGTTATAATCAAAGATTTTCGATTCAAATTAGATTTAATGCAGGAGCATTTTAATACAAACTATTTAGAAAGCGAACGCTATCCTAAAGCAGTTTTTAAAGGCAAAATTGCAAAGTTTGATTTGAAAGACATCGATAATATTGAAAAAGAATATATAATAAAGGGAAGATTGACCGTACATGGAAAATCAAGAGAAATTGAAGTAAAAGCCTTATTGAAAAAAGTAAATGAAGGAATACAAATCCATTCTGATTTTCCAATTTTAGTATCTGATTTTGATATTTCAATTCCCAAAAAAATAGGTTCAAAAGTTTCGTCAACAGCAAATACAGGATTAACCGGCGTTATTCGAAGTGATGAAATGGCGCTGTTAACTTTAAAATAGAAAGTTAAGACAAACTATGAGAAAGCGCGATTTCGATATCATTAAATTGAAATTCGAAACCTGTTTTTTGTATTTTTTCCGAAGAAACCCTTTGTCCTTCTAAAATGGCATCGCTCATTTCGCCTAAAGCAAACCGAATGAGAAAAGCAGGTATTTTTGGCAGCCAGATTTTGTAACCGTATAAATTAGCCAAAATTCTTGATAACGAGGCATTAGTAGTATTATCTGTAATTGCGGCATTATATGCACCAAACATTTCAATGTCTGTCACTGCTTTTAAATAAATCTGAGATAAATCTTCAATATGAATCCAGGGTAAATATTGTTTTCCGGAACCCAAAATAGTTCCAAAACCGGCTTTAAAAGAAGGGACAACTTTTTTAAGATAACCTTCATTTTTTCCAAGAACAATTCCCGTTCTTATTTTTACAGTTCTAATTCTTAATGCATTAATTTCATCAACAGTATTTTCCCATTTCTGACATGTTAGCCCTAAAAAATCATTTGCCGGAAGCTGTTCTTCGGTACAAATTTGTTTGCTGGTAATAGCGCCGTAAATCCCAACGGCAGAAGCAGAAACAAATGCATCCAGCGATTTGTTATTATTTTTTAAAACATTCAAAATTAGTTTGACAGGTTTTGTCCGACTTTCTAAAATTGCTTTTTTTCGTTTTTCAGTCCATCGTTTTTCAACAATGCCTTCACCGGCTAAATGAATAATAAAATCTGCTTTTAGAATCGCTTCTTCCTCAATAAAATCATTTTTTAAGTCCCATTTATAATACGTAATTAAAGGTGTGTTTTTTCGGTCAGAACGGCTCAAAACAGATACTGAAAAACCATTAGCAATCAATACTTCGGTTAAGTATTTACCAACAAATCCTGATCCTCCGGTAAGTAAAACATTCTTTGCCATGATTTATAATATATTTAACAGTGCATCCTGTTTAGGGATTAGTAAAGATAATTAAACATTGCTTATCTTTAAGGTCAATTCTAAATTTAACTAAAATGGCTACTAAAAATAAGATAATCAACAAAGAAGATATCGTTTCACTTTACATGGATGAAGTTTTGGAGAAAGGTCAAAAGCCAAAATCTGTATACCATTTTGCAAAAGAAAATGATTTTGAAGAAACTGAATTTTATGCATTTTTTGGAACATTAGAAGGTTTGGAAAAAGAAATTTTCAGGCTCTTTTTGGTCAATACGGTTGATTTGTTGCATAAAAATGCAGAATATCAAGGGTATGATATGAAGAATAAAATGCTGAGTTTTTATTTTACATTCTTCGAAGTTTTAACGGCCAACAGAAGTTATGTTTTGCAAACCCTAAAAATGGATAGAAATCCGCTCAGAAATCTTTCGCAATTATCATCACTTCGAGAAAGTTTTAAAGAATATGTTGGTGAAATTTTGACAGATGATTATAGAATTGAACAGGAAAAATTTCAAAAATTTCAAGAGAAAGGAATTCAGGAATCAGCCTGGCTCCAATTATTGATGACTATAAAATTCTGGATGGACGATGCTTCTCCGGCTTTTGAAAAAACAGATATTTTTATCGAAAAATCTGTAAATGCTTCTTTCGAGTTACTGAATGTTGCGCCATTAAATCATCTTATAGATTTAGGAAAATTTCTGTTTAAAGAAAAAATATACAGCAAACAATGAAAACAATTGATTATATCCCCACTTCAAAAATTGAGAGAGCCGGCAAATTAGTACAAACGGGAGCAAAAATTGGTGTAAACTACATAAAGCATTATGCCGAAAAAATGGTTAATTCTGATTTGACCCGTGATAAACTAAACGAAAATAATGCAGAAGATATTTACGACGGATTAAAAAGCTTAAAAGGAAGCGCCTTGAAAGTTGCTCAAATGCTAAGCATGGACAAAAACTTTTTGCCTCAGGCATATGTTGAGAAATTTTCACTGTCACAATTTTCAGTTCCGCCACTTTCGGCGCCATTGGTTTTAAAAACCTTTAAAACTAATTTTGGAAAAACACCTTATGAAATTTTTGATGAATTTAATGCCAATTCTGTAAATGCCGCTAGTATTGGACAAGTGCATCTTGCAACTAATAACAATAAAAAACTAGCTGTTAAAATTCAATATCCGGGTGTTGCAAACAGTATTTCGTCAGATTTAGCTCTGGTAAAACCTATTGCGATCAGAATGTTTAATTTGCAGGGAAAAGATTCTGATAAATATTTCAAGGAAGTCGAAGATAAATTAATCGAAGAAACCAATTATTTGCTGGAATTGCAACAAAGTCAGGAAGTTGTTGAAGCTTGCAGCAAAATCGAAAACATACTTTTTCCTAATTATTATCCTGAATTTTCATCAGAGAAAATAATTACAATGGATTGGATGACGGGAATTCACCTCTCAGAGTTTACAGCTAAAAACACTGATCAGGAAATTGGCGATAAAATAGGGCAGGCGCTTTGGGATTTCTATATGTATCAAATTCATGTTCTTAGAAAAGTACATGCAGATCCGCATCCCGGAAACTTTTTGGTAGACGATGAAAATCATTTAATTGCGTTGGATTTTGGCTGTATGAAACAAATTCCCGAGGATTTTTACACACCATATTTTGAGTTAATCAACAAAAATGTGATTACTGATTCAGCCCTTTTCAATGAAAAATTATTCGAACTTGAAATTCTTCGTCCGGATGATTCACCTTCTGAAATCGAATATTTTACCGAAATGTTTCATGATTTGTTATCTCTTTTTACAAAACCTTTTCAAGGCGAAACTTTCGATTTTGCCGATGAGACTTTCTTTGAAAATATTGCCAAATTGGGCGAACGTTTCTCTAACGATACCAATCTTAAAAAAATGAACGGAAATCGCGGCTCAAAACATTTTATTTATATGAATCGAACTTTCTTTGGTTTGTATAATTTGATGTTTGATTTAAAAGCGAAAATTGTTGTAGATAATTATTTGAAGTATTGATTTTTTGTTTCAGGTTTTAATTTTTTGTTTCAGGTTTCAAGTTTCAGGTTGTGTAACTTAAAACCTGAAACTTGAAACCTGAAACAAAATAAACATAAAGTACGTCTTTGCGAGGAACGAAGCAATCTCATTTAGCATATCTCTTGTCAGTGTGGTTGCTTCGTTCCTCGCAATGACTTTGCGTGTGTAAACCTGAAACTTGAAACAAGAAAAACTATTTCAAAATCCCAGCCTTATAAACTGCAATCGCGCGATCTCTTGCAAAAGCATGATCGACCATAGGTTCATTATAACCAAAATCAAATTCCGGAATCCATTTGCGAATGTAAATGCCTTTTTCGTCGAATTTCTTTTGTTGAATTTCCGGATTGAAAACCCTGAAATACGGTGCAGCATCGCAACCAGTTCCGGAAGCCCATTGCCAGTTTCCAACATTTGATGCCAATTCAAAATCCAATAATTTTTCGGCAAAATAAGCTTCGCCCCATTGCCAGTTAATTAGTAAATGTTTGCATAAAAAACTTGCCACTACCATTCGTACACGATTGTGCATATAACCGGTTTCATTAAGCTGTCGCATTCCTGCATCAACCATTGGAAAACCTGTCGTTCCGCTGCACCAGCGTTTGAAATCATCTTCGTTATTGCGCCATTGAATACCGTCATAAGCCGATTTGAAATTATGATTTACCACATTCGGAAAACTAAATAGTATTTGAATAAAAAATTCTCTCCAGATTAATTCGCTCAAAAAAGTCTGATTTTTTTGGTTTGCCCAATTCACTAATTTCCGAATACTAACAGTTCCAAAACGTAAATGAGGCGAAAGATAAGATGTACTGTCTAATGCCGGAAAATCTCGGGTCTCTTTATAATTTGCAATTTGAGTAAGGTTGTGAGGGAGTACTTTTACGGAGCTTTTCTCAAAACCTATTTCGGATAATTCAGGAAATTTAAACTGACTTTTGGCAAAATTATTCCATAATGATTTTGTGTCATATTCGGGCGCTTGTCCTGAAAAATGATATTTCTCGAGCCATTTATTTTTATAAGGCGTATAAATGGTATAAGGAAGTCCGTCGGCTTTTGTGATTTCTTTTTCTTCAAAAATCACATGATCTTTAAATGAAAACGGTTCGATGTTATTTTCTTTTAATAAAGAAGAAATAGCTAAATCTCGTTTAATTGCAAAAGGCTCATAATCTTTATTGAAGAATACTTTTTGAATATCGAATTCTGCTAAAAGTGATTTCCAAACTTCGGTAGTTTTTCCTTTTTTGATTAAAATTGAAACATCAAGTTTTAAAAGTTCATCGTTTATTTTTTGAAGCGAATCATAAATAAAATTTACTCTGGCATCATTTTTAGGAAGATTTTCCAGAATATCATCATCAAAAATGAACAATGGGATTACCGAAAAATCAGATTGTAAGGCGTGAAATAATCCCGTATTATCATCTAATCTTAAATCACGTCTAAACCAAAAAAAAGTAACTTTTTGTTTTATCATTATATGAGATGCTGTTTTTATGACACAGATTATTGGGTTTATTTCACGCAGATTCTACAGATTTAAGCAGATGCATGCAGATTTATTTCAATTATAATTAAAAAATAAATCTGCCAAAATCTGCCAAAACTGCGTGAAAAAATTGGTGCTAATCCTTAATCTGTGACAGAAAATAATTAAACTTTTAAATTAAATAATTCTTCAATCTTGTTTCGACGATAATCGAAAATGGCTTTTAGTTTATTTTTGACCATGAAATAATTTGCGATTATCCCTAAAAAACCAAATGGTAAAGCATAATGCACAATATCTGTCATTTTTGTACCGGTTTCTGTTGCTTCAAAAAAGTGTTTGTGGTGCCATAATGCGTAAGGACCAAAACGTTGCTCGTCTACAAAATATTCGTTTTCTCGTGAAACCGCTATAATTGTCATCCAATTAATTTTTATTCCTAAAAGAGGTTTTAAAGTATAGGTTATAACTTGTCCCGGATACATTCGTTTGCCATCGAAATCCTGAATTTCGAAACTCATATTGTCAAGTGTTATGGTTTGAAGATTTTTTGGACTGGAGAAAAAATCCCAGCATTCTTCGATTGGTGCGTTTATGTATTGAGTGGCTTCTATTTTATATACTTTCATAAAATCTATTTACATTTTATAATATTTAAAAGGAACAAATAACATTCCGAAACATTCGCCATCTTGTTTTCCTAAATGTTTATGATGTATTTTATGTGCTTTTCGTAATCCGATGAGGTATTTGTTTTTTGTGTTTTTAAACCATTTAAAGCGTTGATGAATCAAAACATCGTGAATTAAAAAATAACACATTCCGTATAATGTTACGCCGCAAGCAATAAAAAACAGGTAATTAAATCCGCCCTGAACGCCAAAATAGAAAAGAGTAATACTTGGAATGGCAAAAATGACAAAGAAAATATCATTGCGCTCAAATGTATGTTCGTATTTGGGTTGATGATGATCTGCATGAAAATACCACATTAATCCGTGCATAATGTATTTGTGTGTAAGCCAGGTAACGCATTCCATGAAGAGAAAAACGCCTAAAAAGATTAAAAATGAAATCATTTTTTATGTTTTGAATTGTTGTAATAATTTTGGGTATTATGATAGTGAGATTGCTTCGTTCTTCCCAATGACAAAAAGCTACACCAGTTTCAATTTGTAAGTTACAAAAGATTGTGCTAAAAGCCCGGCTTTAGTATAATTTGAAACTCTGATTCTCGAATTTCCTATTTCGTAATAAGGTGTGTTTTTAAGTTTCTTCAGTAATTTTTTGTAATAGATATAAGCGGTGTAAACACCAAATTTTGCTTCAATTGGAAGTTTTATAATTCCTTGTAACGCAATTTGAAAATCTTCTTCGATATCATTTATGATGGCTGTTTTGGCGCTTTCACTAAAGGAGTTTAAATCGATTCCGGGAAAATAATTTCGGTTTAAAATTAAATTATCGTCTTTTAAATCTCTCAGGAAATTGACTTTCTGAAAAGCAGATCCTAATCGCATTGCTTCGTGTTTAAGCTGCTCGTATTTTTGGTCTTTTCCGGCCACAAAAACTTTCAGGCACATTAACCCAACCACATCTGCAGAACCGTAAATATAATCTTCATATTCTGTTTGGGTATCGTAATTTGATTTTACCAAATCGAGTTTCATGCTTTTTAAAAATGCCTGAATTAAATCGTCTGTAATATTGTATTTCTTTACAGTATGCTGAAACGAATTTAGAATAGGGTTGAGGCTAATTCCAGTTTTTATGGCTTTGTAATATTCGTTCTCAAAATCATTAATAAGGCTTTCTTTGTCGTAATCGTGAAACGAATCGACAATTTCATCGGCAAAACGAACAAATCCATAAATGCTGTGAATACCATCTCTAATACTTGGTGACAGCATATTTACGGCTAGCGAAAAAGAAGTACTATAGGTTTTGGTGACCAACTTACTACATTTATAAGAGACTGTGTCAAATAGTGATTTCATCTTTTTTCGATCTAATAGATTTTTGAATTAACTCAGCTACTAATTTTCCTGAAATTAAAGCAGGCGGAACACCTGGTCCGGGAACGGTTAATTGCCCGGTAAAATATAAGTTACGAACTTTTTTACTTTTTAGTTTTGGTCTTAAAAATGCGGTTTGCAATAATGTATTTGCCATTCCGTAGGCATTTCCTTTGTAGGCATTGTAATCTGTTACAAAATCGTTTTTGCAGAATGACTTCTTAAATATAATACTATTTTTAATTTGCTGTTGCGTAAGCTGTTCAAAACGAGTAATGATTTTTTCAAAATAGTCTTTCCGAAGTTGTTCATTATCCTGTATTCCCGGAGCTAAGGGAATAAGGAAAAAACCGGTTTCCATTCCTTCCGGCGCTGCTGTCTGATCTGTTTTTGATGGAAAATTGGCATAAAATAAAGGAGCATCGGGCCATTTTGGATTATCGTAAATGTCTGCAGCATGCTGATTAAAATCAACATCAAAAAAAAGTGCGTGATGAGAAATATGCTCTATTTTTTTATTAAAGCCTACAAAAAACAATAAGGATGAAGGCGCAAATACACGGCTTTCCCAGTATTCTTGAGAATAGGCACGATATTTTTCTTCCAGTAAAGTTTCGGTATGATGATAATCTGCGCCGCTTAAAACAATATCGGCATTTATAATTTTTCCATCAATTACAATTCCTGTTGCGGTTTTGTTTTCGACTATTATTTTTTCGATTGACGAATTGGTTTTAATCGTAACGCCTAATTCAAGAGCTAGTTTTTTGATTCCGCGAACTACATCAAACATGCCTGTTTTTGGATGCCAGGTTCCTAAACCGAAATCGGCATAATTCATAAAATTATAAAATGATGGAGTTTTTGATGGTTTTGCACCAAGAAATAAAACAGGGAATTCAAGAATCTGAATTAATCTTTCATTTTTAAACTCTTTTCTGACATCGGTGCTTACTGTGCTGAAAAACTGATTGAGCTTAAAAATCGTTTTAGTAGTTATTAATTCTAAAGGCGAAATTCCCGGTCGATAAACCAAATCTTTAATAGCAATATCATAATTGCTTTTTGCCTTATTGATAAAGCTTTGCAGTTTTTCGCCGCTTCCTTTTTCAGTGTTTTCAAAAGCAGTTTTAATTTCTTCTAAATTATCATGGATACTTATAAAATCATTTATGCCAAAATAAACCTGATATGCCGGATTTAGCTTTATGAGTTCATAATAATCAGACGTTTTTTTGTTGAAGTCATGAAAGAAACGTTCAAACACATCGGGCATCCAATACCAGCTTGGTCCCATATCGAAGGTAAAACCATCTTTTTTAAACTGTCTTGCCCTGCCGCCAATAGTCTCGTTTTTTTCATAAATAGTGACGCTGTTTCCTTGTTGAGCCAAGTAACATGAAGCGGCTAATGCTGAGAAGCCTGATCCTATTATTGCGATAGTTTTTTTCATTTGTTTAACAAATGTACAAAAACTTTAAACAAAATATTATATTGTATCGATTGTTTCTTCCATTGAGTCGAAAATTTTTATTCTTTCGTGCAGGTTTTTGCGATCGATATGTTCAGCCATTTTACCCATAAGCCAGATTTCATTGTTCTTTTGAAGCAGCTTTTGTCCCATTGTTTTTACGTATTGATTAATTACGTTTCGGTCCGGCTGAATAGTCATGAATGAAACAAACGTAATGTTTTCAAAATGTCTGGTAAGATCCTGCAGGTTTTCAACTGGCATGCTTTCGCCTAAATAAATGGTTTTGTAGCCTTTTGATAAAATTTCATATTGAAGATACAGTAGTCCAATTTGGTGAATTTCATTTAATGGTAATGAAAGAACAAAGATCCTGTCTGTTTTGGTTGGCTTTAATATTTGAAGGCTTTCGGTGTAAATTAAAATCTTTTGTTTGATCAAATGACTCATGAAATGTTCATTTGCAGGTGTTATGGTTTCTGATTGCCATAATAATCCCAACTCTTTTAATAAAGGAAGAAAGTGGTCTTTAAAAACTTCTTTAAATGTTTTTTCAGAAATAAGCCAGTCAAAAGTATTAAAGAATATTTCCTGATCAAAATTCATCATTGCCATTTTAAATGAAGTAATGGCATAATTTTGGGCATTCTTTTTTGAGATGATCTCGCGTACTAATTGCGGAATTTTTTCTTCCGGAAAAGTAGAGATTTTAGAAATTTTATAACCATACTCATGCAGTAAAGTTATGTTTAAAAGTTTTTGTAAGCTTTGTAGGTTATAAAGTCGGATATTAGTGTCCGTTCGCATAGGTTCAAGAATGTTATATCTTTTCTCCCAGATGCGAATTGTGTGTGCTTTTATTCCTGATAAGTTTTCGAGATCCTTTATGCTGAAAACAGTCTTTATATTGTTTACCATTGTACATTATTTGGGTAAACAAAAATAAAACAAAATCTGAGATTACCTTTAAAACTTAATTAAAATGAACAGATTATTGGAAGTTTGTAGTATGATACTGATTTAATTTGTCGAGATACAAAATCGTTTTAGTACCATCCTTACTTCTGTTGTACATTGTTTCGAATTTTGCACCATAAATGATCTCATTAAAAGTATACGATGTTCGTGCGGCAACGGTGTTACTAAACATGTCATCAAAAGTGGTAATGAAAACCAGAATTTCGCCGTGAATTTTTTAAAATCGTCTTCGGTAAAATTATATAAAGGACTTTCTTCTGTCATCGGATGTACTAATGTCCAGCTTAATGAGAGTGCATTTATTCGGTCTAACTCAAGATCAAGTGAATAAAATTTATTTGTTTTTTGTCCGTTTTCTTCAATGCTCATTCCTAGAGTTACTTTTGCTGTTGCATCTGTAAAATTGGTGTTTTTAAAAGGAACAAGCCGAATCATTAATGCTTTTTGTTCTTTATACGGGGAAATTAAGGCGTTATGCGAAAATTTTAAGAAAGCGGTTGGTTTGCTGAATCTTCCAAAAAATAATCCTGTTGCAATAGCAAAACTCAATAATCCAATTAAAGCTTCGGCAGCTGATAAGGAACTGGTTAAAAATCCGGTTGGACTAATATGACCATAACCCACTGTTGTAAAAGTTTGTGCACTAAAAAAGTAAGCCTGACCAAATTGAGTTATGAGATTTTGTGATTGTGATATTCCATCAAGATGTTGAATCCCGATAGCATAATATAGAATGGCAAAAATAAAATTAATTATGATGTAAAAGGAGAATAGAATAAACATGAATTTCCAGTTTGGCATATCGATCATGGTGTGATACCAGCTGATGCGACGCAGAAAATTCATTCCTTTTTTTTCAATATTGGGAGTTCCGTTTTTGTTTACAAATCTTCCTCCGTAACTGTTTGCGTTGGTTCCAAAACCAGAGTTTTCATCTGTTTTAGCATTGTAGTTTAATTTTTTAAGAAGTGCCATTGAAAATTTAATTTATCGGACAAATGTAGTAATATCTTTTATACTGAATTTGGTGTGGTTTTAATGAAAAAAGCAATCTGTAAACTAATGTTGCAGATTGCTTTTTAATTGATTTGCTTTTTATTTTATTTACAGAAAGTGGCTCTGTTTTTTATGGCGCTCTGGCTTCCTAATTCAATTGCTTTAGAGAAGTCTTTGCACGATTTCTTTTTCTCTCCCATTTTGTTGTAACAAAGACCTCTTAAATTTAAGGCTATATAGTCTTTTGGATTCATCATAAGGCAATAAGAGCAATCTTCGACGGCAGCGTCGTAATTCATTAATTTGTAGCTTACATTTGCTCTTCCTGTAAATGCATCAGAATTCATTGTGTCTAACTCAATTGCTTTGGTAAAATCGGCAAGGGCTCCTTGCAGGTCGTTGAGTTTGTATTTTGCAACGGCTCTGTTTTGGTAAGCTTCTGTAAAGTGCGAATTCATACTAATTGCTTTTGTATAATCGGCAATTGCGCCTTTTGTGTTGCCGGCTTCGGCTTTTTTCATGGCTTTGTCAAAATAAGCAGTTGCAGATTGTGCCCATGCAGAGCAGGTTATCATAATAAATGATAGGATTAGTAGGTGTTTCATAAACTAATTGGGGATTAGGTTAATGGTTAATTAATTTGAAACGAATTTAGGAAAAGTTTTATTTTGTAGATGGATTTCTTTTGAAAAAAATGAATAAGAAATTGATAAATAAAAAATGTACAAGGAAGAAAGATACTTCTTTGTACATGATTTGGAGATTTAGGTGAATTAACAGCGATTAATTCTATTGATTAATTATGTAATTGATTTTTGAGGGCGTACAGTGTGCTTCTAAGATTTTTTAGCATTAGAGGATCGGAAACTTTACCTTTAACTCTGGTTAAAAATATGGGTTGTCCAATGGTCATTTTTAAGGAATGTCCTTGTTTGTTAAAAAGTTCCGAAATTAGTTTTGAAGTCTGTAACATAGGATGAATTGATTTTAACATACTGAAGAATAATCCATTATTTCCATGAAAATATATCGGTAAAATAGGCACGTCTGCCTTGCAGATAATTTTCCCTACTACAGGATGCCACTCCGGATCTGTAATTTTATTGGTTTTAAAATCATAAGATGAAACTTCTCCGGCAGGAAATATTGCAACAGGAGTACCTTCTCCTAAAGTTTTTAAAGTCATTTTTAATCCTGTTATACTCGCAGAATTTTGCACATTTTCAAATGGATTTACTGCAATAATGCATTTTTCAAGATTTGGTATTTCTTTTAATAAAAAATTCCCCATATACAGTGTGTCAGGACGTATTTTTGCAAGTGTACTTAATAAAGCCAATGATTCGATACCTCCATAAGGATGATTTGCAACGACTATAAATGCTCCTTCACGAGGAATATTTTGTAATTCGTTGTTGTTATATTCAACTTTTACCCCAATTTTTGTTAGGACATGATTAGCAAAATCTGCACCTTCAAGATTACCTGCTTCTTTTACCACTGTATTCAAATTATTAATTTTCATCACTTTCATTAAATAAGAAGGTAATCCCGGGATAGGAATTTTAGAAAGGCCTGCAGCTTCTGAAAATTTTTCTTTGGATATCAATGTCATATGTTATAACTATTAAGGTTGAATGCTGTTCTTTATCGCAATCCGGGTAAAGATACTCGATTTTACATGTGAAAGTTAAATATGCAAATAAAACAACTATGAAAAGTAAGGATTTCTTAACGTTATCTTTGTGTTTTCTTTCCAGTAAGCTCAATTTATTTAAACGAAAAACAAAAAGCCTGTAAAACATTGTTTTACAGGCTTTTTGTTTTTTATATGAACTCCTTGGTACAAAATTCGAACCTTTTACCGGAAGATTTTCAGATTTTAAGCGAGCTGACAGAGGTCTGAAAATAAAAGCATTTGATTTTTTAAAGTTTAAAACAATCTTTAACCCAAAAAGCCATTTTCTAATCTGTCTACATGAAATGCTCTTACAATCAGCAAATTAACAAGGTCTTACGGATATTTTATAACCCAATTAATCATATCCAACGGGTTGAAAACTGCATTTTTATATTTTGTCCCGATTTTGACTATTTTAAGTGATCTTTTTGATAGTGACAAAAACATCTGCCAGTATACCTTTACATTTATGATAATGAAAACAAAAAGAGGGTCAATTGGGCGTTATGCCATTTTCTTTTTCACAATTTTTTGTGGTGTTTTCTTTATGCTTAAAAGTGAAAATCATCTGTTATTAAAAACTAATAATGGTAAATATTCACAAAAAACAGATAATCAAATTTCGACTAATGTTTTTAATTTATTCGATATTCAAGAAGAACTTGCTATAGATGATGACTTGAATCAAGTACCATTTGATGCTAATATAGTATTTGAAAAATGGAGCCCTTATACTTTAAATCTTCATTTTTATTCTACCCAGCCGGTTATTATAACCACTGATAACTATTCATATATCACTTTACCCCGATATATATTTTTTCATTCTCTGCGAATTCCCAGTTGTTAATTTCTTTTTTTAAACTTCATTTATAAGTTTATAATTACGGGTGAAACTAACTTTTGCTTTGCTAAAAAGGAGTTGCTAACTTTCTTTCCACCGTCAGCGTTTTATGATTAATTCTCTAAATATGCTGGCAAAACCAAAAAACAGATATTGATATAACTCATGTTAATTCTTAGTAATAGGTACTAACCTACAAATGAATTCTTTACAGATTAAATATTCCCTTTTCATACATTTATTGTATTTTTTTTAAATTTTTAACAAGTAAAATAATGCAATAAATTCAATTTTAAAATAAAAAAACTATGCACTTAACACCAAGAGAAATTGAGAAGCTCATGTTATACACAGCAGGAGAGCTTGCTCTAAAAAGAAAGGCCAGAGGCCTAAAATTAAATTATCCGGAAGCAATAGCTTTAATTAGTCATTTTTTACTGGAAGGCGCAAGAGATGGCAAAAGAGTTGCCGAGCTAATGCATGAAGGAGCTCAGATCCTCACAAAAGATGATGTAATGCCAGGAGTAGCAGACATGATTCATGATGTCCAGATCGAAGCTACTTTTCCTGATGGAACCAAATTAGTAACAGTACATGATCCAATCCGTTAATCCCAATTATTATGACACCAGGAGAAATTTTTGTAAAAGAAGGTACAATCATCTGCAATAAAGGCAGAGAGACTGTGAAAATAAAAGTGACCAATACAGGAGACCGCCCTATTCAGGTGGGTTCCCATTTCCACTTTTTTGAAGTGAATAAAGCGATGAGTTTTGATCGTGAAAAGGCTTTCGGAAAAAGGCTAAACATTGTTGCCAGTACGGCTGTTCGTTTTGAATCGGGAGAGGAAAAAGAAGTAATACTTGTAGCAATTGGAGGAAATAAAAAAGCAATGGGTTTCAATAATCTTGTTGACGGATTGATAGATTCTGGTTCTAAGAAAAAACAAAGTTTAGCTAAAGCTAATCAATTAAATTATAAAAATTCGTAACATGAGTTTAAATGTAGACAGAAAACAGTATGCCAATATATTAGGCCCAACTACTGGAGACAGAATCAGATTAGGAGATACCGAAATAATTATTGAGATCGAAAAAGATTTTACCTATTATGGCGATGAAGCTGTTTTTGGAGGTGGAAAAACGGTTCGTGACGGGATGGGACAAAATGTTGAATGTACAAGAGATCAGGGAGTATTAGATCTATGTATCACTGGAGCAACTATTATTGATCATTGGGGAATTGTAAAGGCTGATATTGGAATCAAAGATGGCAAAATCATAGCTATTGGTAAAGCCGGAAATCCAGACACAATGGATGGAGTAACTCCTAATATGATTATCGGGGCTTCTACTGAGGTTCATGGTGGTAAAGGTTATATCGTAACTGCCGGAGGAATAGATACACACATTCATTATATCTGCCCACAACAGATTGAAACTTCTCTTTATAGTGGTATAACAACCATGATTGGTGGAGGAACAGGACCAAATGATGGAACAAACGCAACGACTTGTACGCCAGGAAAATTCAACATTCAGAGAATGTTGGAAGCTGCAGAAGATTTTCCTATGAATTTAGGCTTCTTTGGTAAAGGAAACTGTTCTGCAGAAGCACCACTTGAAGAACAAATTGAAGCAGGAGCATTAGGTTTAAAAATTCACGAAGATTGGGGAGCTACAGCCGGAACAATTGATACTGCACTTAAAGTAGCTGATAAATATGATGTTCAGGTGGCTATCCATACCGATACTTTAAATGAAGGCGGATTCCTGGAAGACACAATGAGAGCTATCAATGGAAGAGTAATTCATACCTTCCATACAGAGGGTGCCGGTGGTGGACATGCTCCTGATATTATCAAGGCTGCAATGTATCCAAATGTATTGCCTGCTTCTACAAATCCTACACGTCCTTATACAGTTAATACAATAGATGAACACCTTGATATGCTAATGGTTTGTCACCATTTGAGCAAAAATATCCCTGAAGATGTAGCATTTGCTGATTCTCGTATTCGTCCTGAAACTATTGCTGCCGAAGATATTTTACATGATATGGGAGTTTTCAGTATTATGAGTTCCGATTCTCAGGCTATGGGAAGACCTGGAGAAGTAATTACCAGAACATGGCAAACGGCAAGCAAAATGAGAGAGCAACGTGGTCAATTAGAAGAAGATGAAAATTCACAAAATGATAACTTCCGTGCAAAACGTTATGTAGCTAAGTACACCATTAATCCTGCTATTGCTCATGGTATTTCTAACTATGTTGGTTCTATTGAACCAGGTAAAATGGCTGATTTAGTAATCTGGAAACCAGCATTATTTGGTGTTAAACCTGAGATGATTGTAAAAGGAGGCTTTGTAATTGCCGCTAAAATGGGTGATCCAAATGCGTCTATTCCTACTCCTCAACCCGTAATTTACAGAAATATGTTTGGAGCACATGGTCGTGCTAAATTCACAACTTGTGCAACTTTCGTCTCTCAGGCTTCGATTGATAATGGATCTATTGCTGATTACAAATTAGAAAAAATGATTCTTCCAGTAAAAAACTGCAGAAACATCTCTAAAAAAGATCTTATCCACAATGATAAAACACCAGTAATTGAAGTGAATGCCGAAAACTATCATGTAACCGTAGATGGTGTACATATTACTTGTGAGCCGGCAGAAACTCTTCCATTGACTCAATTGTATTATTTATTTTAAAAGTAGTATAGATTTAAAAAGACCTAACAGATTTTTAAAACCCGTTAGGTCTCATATAAAAAATAAAAAAACGATGACCATCAGTGAAACTTTAGGTACTATTTCGAATAGTACAATTAACGGACGATCAATAGATTATCTCGACCTGGAATGGTTCGAATCGACAAAGAGAATTCAACGTAAAAAAACACGTCAGGGAGAAGATATTGCCATTAAATTCCTTAGAGAAGGACAACGTCTTCGAGAAGGAGATATTCTTTTTGAAAATGAAAAGAAAATAATTGTGGTCAATATTCTGGAGACAGAAACTATTGTTATTTCTCCGTCTTCAATGCTCGAAATGGGAACAGTGTGCTATGAAATTGGAAACAAACATATTCCGCTTTTTATACAAGAAGACAAAGTGTTGTTGCCTTTCGAAATGCCAATGTTCAGATGGCTTGAAGTGAGCGGTTTTAAACCCGAAAAACAATCCGTGAAATTATTGAATCTATTAAAATCAAATGTAGAACCACACGGACATGGAAGCTTGGGTTCAACAATTTTTACTAAAATCCTAAAAATGGCAGCTCCAAAAGATGAATAATATAAAATTTTTAGCCAGCCTTTTGCATATTTCAGATCCTACATTGCCTATTGGAGGATATTCTCATTCTAACGGACTTGAAACGTATGTGCAAAATAAAATTGTACACAATGCAGCAACTGCACAGGAATTTGTAGAAAACATGCTGAAGTATAATCTCAAGTACAACGACGGTGCTTTTGTAAAATTGGCCTATGAAGCTACTGAGTCTGGTGATCTAAAAAACATTTTAGATCTGGATCAGGAATGTAATGCTTTAAAGTGCCCAAGAGAAATCCGTCAGGCAAGCCAGAAATTGGGATTGCGTTTGATTAAGATTTTCAAAAGACATGAGAATTTCCAGTTTATGGAAGCTTATGAAGAAGCTGTCCGAAATCATGAAGCAAGTTCCCATTACTGTATTGTTTTTGGAATGTATTGCTGCCTGCTGAAAATTCCTTTGCAAGAAGCACTTTTCGGATTTTACTATACTTCTACCGCAGGAATGATTACCAATGCTGTAAAGTTAGTACCACTGGGACAATTGGACGGACAGGATATTTTGTTTCGCCTGTATCCCATAATGGAAAAAACAGCTCAGGAAACTATAACATTAGAGCGAGAGTATATAGGACTATGCAATACCTCTTTTGACATTCGCTGTATGCAGCACGAAAGACTCTATTCAAGACTATACATGTCCTAATTAAAATCAAAAATTAATTTACAAAAAAAATGGAAAATAGAAAATATATAAAAGTAGGAGTTGCCGGACCAGTAGGTTCTGGAAAAACGGCTTTATTAGAACGATTGAGCAGACATTTATACGGAACGTATGACCTTGGTGTGATTACAAATGATATCTATACCAAAGAAGATGCAGAGTTTATGGCAAAAAACAGTCTTTTGCCTCATGAGCGCATTATCGGAGTAGAAACAGGAGGATGCCCTCACACGGCTATTCGCGAGGATGCAAGTATGAATCTTGAAGCAGTAGATGAGTTGGCAAACCGATTTCCTCATATTGAATTGATTTTTATTGAAAGTGGCGGAGATAATCTATCAGCAACCTTCAGTCCGGATCTTGCCGATGTGACTATCTTTATAATTGATGTTGCCGAGGGTGAAAAAATTCCAAGAAAAGGAGGACCAGGTATTACAAGATCAGATTTACTGGTTATCAATAAAATTGATTTGGCGCCTTATGTAGGAGCGAGCCTTGAAGTGATGGAAAACGACACAAGAAGAATGAGAAAAGGAACTCCTTTTATATTTACAAATCTTAAAAAAGATATAGGTGTGCCGGAAATTATAGGCTGGATCAAAAAATATGCTTTACTGGAAGAATGTGAAGAACCGAATCTAGTAAGATAATGGACAGTCGCTTACATATTATAGCAGGTTATAAACAAGGAAGTTCCTATGTAAAAGACCTCTATGTATCTCCTCCTTTTCGTGTAGTCTCAGTAGGACAACGCAAAAGTGACAATAAACTTTATCAAATTGTGATGAGTACCTCGCCAGGAATTCTATCTGGTGACCGTTACCAATTGGATATTGTTTTGGAGAAAGGAGCCGCATTGCAGCTACAGTCACAATCATATCAAAGATTATTTAATATGAAAGATGATGCTGTGCAGCAACTTACTATCTCAATGGAGGATGACACTTCTTTTGCCTATGTTCCGCATCCGGTGGTTCCTCATGAAAATTCTAATTTCAAAAGTAAAGCCGAAATCCGTATTGGTACCAACAGTCAAGTGATAATCAGTGAGATTATTACTTGTGGAAGAAAGCATTATGGAGAGCTTTTTAAATTGAGACGTTTTCAAAATCTTACAGAGATTTATCATAAAAACAAATTGGTTGTAAAGGATAATGTGCTTATTCAACCGGATCTGATTCCTATAAATAGTATAGGAAATTTGGAAGAATTTACCCATCAGGGAACACTTATTTTTTATAGTACAAAAGAAAATGTAGATAAAAATGTCTTGGTCGATACTATCCATTCTATTATTGAAACACAAAATGAGATGGAAATCGGTATTTCGGCAATGGAAGATAGCGGATTCGTTATTAGAGCACTGGGACTTGGCGGAGAAGTAATGTATAATTTTTTTCTCAGGGTTCAGGAAATCCTTTGGGAATTAGAATAAAAATAAGTTATGAATACTACTATTTGGGCATTAATACTAAGTGCTGTATCGATAAGCTTTATCCACACGGCATCAGGACCAGATCACTATTTGCCATTTATTGTGTTGTCTAAATCAAAACAATGGAGCAAAAGCAAAACAATTCTACTAACAATTGCCTGTGGTTTTGGGCACGTTTTAAGTTCTTTGGTTTTAGGCACTGTAGGAGTTTTTATGGGATGGCAGCTTAACAAATTTTCATGGTTTCAGGAAATCAGAGGCAATATTTCGGGTTGGGCCTTGCTTCTTTTTGGTGTAATCTATCTCATATACGGAGTGATTCAAACCATAAAAAACAAACCTCACAAGCATTTTGATGTATTAGGAGATGATGTTTATGTTTATGAACATAATCACGGAGAAGTCGTTATGCCTGAGAGCCGAATAAAAGTAACGCCCTTTGTGTTGTTCATGATTTTTGTCATGGGACCGAGTGAACCACTTACACCACTTCTTTTTTATTCGGGATTAAATCGTTCCGTGACCGAAATTGTTGCACTAGTAGTACCATTTACACTTACAACTGTCGCAACGATGCTTGGTATGGTTTTACTTGGACGGTACGGATATTCGAACTTTTTCAATACAGACAAACTAGAACGTTATATGAGTGTTATAAGTGGCGCAGTAGTCACTATATGTGGTATTGGAATGGTCTTTTTAGGATGGTAAAATCAAAACAAAAAACAATTCACAATGAATAAAATTTTTACAAAAATTCCTTTTATCGACAATGAATTAAAAGGGATAGGGCAAATTATGCTTCAGGAAAACAGATGGACAGGACTCTTGTTTCTTATTGGTATTTTTATAGGAAGCTGGCAAGGAGGTGTTGCTATTTTGCTGGCTACAAGTGTTGGAACATTTACCGCTATGAAACTAGGTTATGACAAATCCGAAATTAATGCCGGATTATATGGTTTTAGTGCAGCTTTGGCGGGAGTGGCTTTGTCTTTTTTCTTTCAGACCACACTATTAATCTGGATGCTTATTGCTGTGGGTGGTGCACTGGCAAGCATTATCCAGCATTTTTTTATTAGCAAAAAAATTCCCGCGTTTACATTTCCATTCATTGTTATAATTTGGGTATGTGTTTTTGTTTTACATCATTTTACAAATATCCCCCCTTCTGAAATGATTAGTGCAAAACCGGAAACTGTAGCTTATAGCGAATTCATAACACCCATAAATGGCTTTGGCGAAGTTATTTTTCAAGGAGGACTATTATCCGGAGTCATTTTCTTTATCGCAATTTTTATCAGTTCCCCGGCAGCAGCTTTATATGGTCTTGTAGGATCTTTATTGGGAGCTTATTTTTCTTATATGGATGGAGAATCAATTGAAGGTATTCATATGGGACTATTCGGTTTTAACGCGGTACTTTCTGCTATTGTTTTTTCAGGTTTCAAAAAAACAGACGGATTATGGGTATTAATCGCAGTCCTGATTACAGTTGCTATTGATGACTTCCTGATTGATAATAATATCCTCACTGAATTTGGCGGAGTATTAACTTTTCCGTTTGTTGCCGGAACCTGTATTACATTACTTATTCAGAGACTTTTTATTCCTAAAAAACTAAACTAATCACCTTTACTAATAATAGCACTAAATCAAATTCAAATCATAACAGCTTTTCTTGCCTTGATAGCAGAACGAATCAGCTAAAAATTACTTAAATCATTAATAAATAAACAAAATGGCATCAAATAAAACAAATTCAATACTAGCAAGAAATACCGAAAATGCTCCAAAAAGTATCGGTTCATATTCACAAACTGTAGCATTCTCACATTATAATAATCTTTCGGCTCAATTACCAATCGACCCAAAATCCGGTAAAATAGTAGCGGGTGGTATAAAAGAACAGACAGAACAGTGCTTTAAAAATATCAAGTCAATTCTGGACAGCATCGATCACGTCATGAGCGATGTTGTTAGAATCACTGTATTCGTCAAGAATATTAAGGATGTTGATGCTGTAGACGCAGTCTATAAAACATTCTTCCCTACTTATGTTCCTACACGAACTACAGTTGCAGTTGCTGCTTTACCTATGGATGCTTTGGTACAAATTGAAGCACTTGTTTCAAATGGTGAGGGTACAATTCCTAATGCACCACAGGCAGGGAATCTGATAAAACTTATCCATAACACGGCAAATGCGCCTATGAGTACTTTGTCTGCGCAAACAGTATCATTTTCTCATTATAATAATCTTTCAACTCAATTACCTATCGATCCAAAAACTGGCCGATTGATAACGGGAGGTGTAAAAGAGCAAACTCAACAGTGTTTAAAAAATATCAAAACCATTTTAAACAGTATTGATGTTCCTTTTGATGATATTGTTAAGATTAATATCTTCCTTAAAAACCTGTCAGACATTGAAGCTGTAGATGAGGTTTATTCAACATTTTTTCCGGACTCGGCTATTGCAAGAGCTGTAGCTTATGTTCCTGCAAGAACAATCGTAGCTGTTTCGGCTTTATCTATGGATTCCCTTGTGCAAATTGAAGCAGTGGTATCACATGGGGACGGAACGCCTCCTCAAGCTATTGAAGACAGACATGGAATCGTCATAAAAGCAAACAATACTGAAAATGCACCAAAGAATTCTTTGTCTACACAAACGGTAGCATTCTCTCATTATAATCACATTTCGGCTCAATTACCTTTGAATCCAAAAACTGGTGAAATGATAGCCGGAGGTGTAAAAGAACAGGCAGAACAATGCCTGAAAAACATCAAGGCAATTTTAGAAAGTATCTCCCATAATATGGAAGATGTGGTTAAAGTTAATATTTTCCTTAAAAACATCACAGATAGCAACGTTGTAGACGAAGTTTATACAACATTCTTTCCGGGTGGTATTCCTGCACGAAGAACAGTTGGCGTGTCGGCATTACTAAAGGATGCATTAATCCAAATCGATGTAGTTGTTTCAAACGCAGAAGGAACACCTCCACAAGTATAACAGTCATTTATTTAGATGAGTATAGTACCTCATTTTGATAAACATTTAACTCAAAAAATAATTTATAAAAGGGGGAATAATGATATCAATGCCATGTATGATGTAACCAAAAACTTCTTAATAGGTTTAGAATATGATACTGGCGCCAAACAGATCGTCAATACCAATACACAGACTTCTACAGTCAATCGTATTGCTATAGGCATGATGGTTGGATTCTAGCTTTACTGATAATAAAACTTTTGAATCACATTAAACATAAAGATCTACAAAATCTGTGTGAGGCTTTTGCAACCAGATTTTGTAGATTATACTCAGAGTAAACAATTATATGATTACAAATATCAATGCCTTTGCTCTAACATTTCATATTAAAACAAAATGACGAGAATTCAAAATACAATAACCTTCCTTGTCTTAATGATAAGTGTAGCCTCTGTAGCACAGAAGAAAGAAAGTGAAATACAAACTTTCCTTAAAGATACAGACAACAAATTCCCTGTAGGCAACGCCTTGATAGAATACAATCACGGAAACCTACATACCCATTCAGAACCAGATGGTTCATTCAAATTGCATATTCAACACTTTCCTGATACACTTATAATTAGTCATGAGGGATATGATCAGAAGAAATGGGTGGTTAATAGCAATACAGCGTATGAAAACAAAGTCATTTTTCTTCAGCGTAAACCTATTGAGATTTCCGAAATAATTATTAACCATAATTCATTTCTTTCAGATATCACAAAGGTTGATCTTAATAAATTCCCAGTAAATTCAGCTCAGGATTTATTGCGCAAAGTTCCTGGTTTGTTTATTGCCCAACACGCCGGCGGCGGAAAGGCAGAACAAATTTTTCTGAGAGGTTTTGATGCAGATCACGGAACGGACGTAAGTGTGAATGTAGACGGAATGCCTGTAAATATTGTATCGCATGCCCACGGTCAGGGATATTCGGATTTGCATTTTGTAATTCCCGAAACCATCAATAATATCGATTTTGGAAAAGGGGCCTACTATGTTGACAGAGGAGATTTTAATACTGCGGGATATGTAGATTTTAAAACTTATAGCTCTTTGAAAAACAGTATGATTAAACTCGAAGCAGGTTCTTTTAATACCAAAAGAATTCTGGGAATGTTCAATATCATAAACGATCCCGACAACAAGAAAAATTTCTATATAGCAACAGAATACAATTACACCGATGGGCCTTTTGATGTAAAACAAAATTTCAACAGACTTAATATTTTTGGAAAATATAACCAGTGGCTAACAGATAATGATTATTTCAACATTCAGTTTTCTACGTTCAATTCTTCCTGGAATGCTTCAGGACAAATTCCGGAACGTGCCGTTAATGAAGGAATTATTGATCGCTGGAGAAGTATCGATCCTACTGAAGGAGGAAGTACTTCCCGTACCAATATTCAGATGAATTTTAAACATATCATTTCTCCATCAGAGCATATTGAAGCGATGGGATGGTACTCTAAGTATAATTTTAATCTGTATTCTGATTTTACATTTTTCCTAAATGATCCTATTCACGGAGATGAAATTCAACAAAAAGACGGCAGAAATATTTATGGCAGTGAATTTAAACATATCAAAAATTTCATCCTGTCTAATAGTTCTATAGAATTGATATCCGGAATTGGATTCCGAAATGACGATATTGGGACTTTGCAACTCAATCATGTTTATCACAGAGATTTGTTGTTAGATAAAAAAATGGATGATACTGGCCTGGAAACCAATTTGCATGCTTATTCAGAATTGATATGGAAAACCGAAAAATGGACTGTTGCTCCAGGGTTAAGGCTAGATCATTTTATTTTCAATATGCATAATTTACTGGATCAGGAACAATTGCCTAGCAGACAATCATCAGAAGCAACCAGACTGAGTCCTAAGCTTAATTTATCTTATGCTTCCAGTGATAAAGTTGTGTGGTTATTAAAAACAGGTATGGGATTTCACTCTAATGATATGAGGGTAGTAATTCCTCAAAACGGACATAACACGTTACCATACTCGATAGGAGCTGATTTCGGAACAAGACTTCATCCCTTAAAATCACTAATTATTACGCCAACAATATGGTATTTGTTTCTACAACAGGAATTTGTTTACGTAGGTGATGATGCAGTAGTCGAACCTTCGGGAAAATCACAACGTTATGGTTTTGATTTAGGTATTCGTTACCAGCCATTACCAAATCTGTACCTAAATGCTGATATTAATTATTCTCATGCTCGATTAATAGAGGAGGCAAAAGGAGAAGATTATATCCCATTAGCACCAATAATTACGAGTACCGGATCTTTAAATTGGGATTTTCTGAAAGGTTTTTCTATAGGGCTACAGTATCGATATCTTAGTGAAAGACCTGCTGTTGAGGATAATAGTCTCAAAACAAAACCATATCTTGTAAATGATTTGATACTTTCCTACAGCCGTGCAAAATGGGGCGCTAATTTGCAAATCAATAACTTATTTGATGTAAAATGGAATGAAGCTCAATTTGCGACAGAAACTCAATTGAAAAATGAAACGGCTCCAATTACTGATATTACCTATACTCCGGGAAATCCTTTTGGGATAAAAATGGGAATATTTTATAAATTTTAAATGATATTCATTATTAAATTTGCACGATCTTTAATAGGATAATTAATATGGAAACACTTTCTAATTTTCAATATAAAAAGCTTTTTCTTCCCAATATTACAGAAAAAATACTTTCTAATAATGCAGATATACAGCTTTACAGGCTTGAAGATTATCTAAAAGGTATTCTTATGCCTGTAGTTCCATACCGTACCACTTTTAATTTTGTTCTATTTATTACCAACGGACATATTAAACAGTATCTGGAGAATAAAGAATATAATGTAGAAAAAGGGGGTGTTATTTTTATCAAACAAGGAACAATTACGGCAACCATAGAATTATCTGATGATGCCGAAGGTTTTTTCTTAGCCTATGAGAACAATATTGTATCTGAACAGGAATTACCCAAACATAAAACCAGCATTTTTTTTATGCCTCCTTTCCTAAATTTGGATAACCTTACTTACGGAACGATTAAACAACTGCTCACCATTATGGAGCAGGAGTTATGGCTTAATGAGTTAAATTTAAATGAGATAATCATTACTATGCTTCATCTTATTTTGGTTAAAATATTAAGTACAGATTCTGATAGTCATCATAAATCAGCTACTCGTCCTATGGATTTGTCTCTTCAGTTCCGGGATATTTTGTTCAAATATCACAGAGATGAAAAAAGAGTAACATTTTATGCAGATAAACTATCTGTTACAGAAAATTACCTTAATAAATGTGTAAAAAATATAACTCAAAAATCACCAAAACAATGGATTAACGAAATGGATATTAATTATAGCAAGGCACTCCTTCAATCCAGTAAAGATATTGCCGAAATTGCGTATCAACTCAATTTCCACACAGCTTCTCATTTTACACAGCTTTTTAAAAAAATTACCGGAATTACACCTAAAGAATACAGATTGCAATTTTTAAAATAAGATTATATTTCCCTTGTAAAAATATAATAATAATATACCCTGTGTATCATTTCATACAGAATAAATAGAGGTAGAGAATTTGCATATCAAATACGTAAAATAACAAATGATGAAAGAATTAATTATCCTTAATTAATGATAATGTGACCACGGTGGGATTTGAACCCACACGCCCTTACGAGCACCACCCCCTCAAGATGGCAAGTCTACCGTTTCTCCACGTGGCCTAAAATAAAAAAAGGTCAAGTAAAATAAATTACTCGACCTTTTGTGACCCGACTGGGGCTCGAACCCAGGACCCCATCATTAAAAGTGATGTGCTCTACCGACTGAGCTATCGAGTCATTGCTATCAAGAAACTTATGTGTTAATCACAAAATTTGTGACCCGACTGGGGCTCGAACCCAGGACCCCATCATTAAAAGTGATGTGCTCTACCGACTGAGCTATCGAGTCATATTCGTTTCTTGAATGCGGGTGCAAATATAAGGAGTTTATTTTATTATTTGCAAGCATTTTTATTATAAATTTGTCTTTTTTTAACCAACGTCTACAACGCCCTAGTTTATAGGGTTTTATTAAAATGAAAAAAATCATATTATTAGGATATATGGGTTGCGGAAAGTCAACCATTGCCCAAAATCTTTCAAAAATTACAAATATTCCATTTTTAGATTTGGACAAATGCATCGAAAAAAGAGCCAATTTAGCGATAAATGAGATTTTCGAACAACATGGAGAAATCTATTTTAGAAAATTAGAACACGAAATGTTTGTAGAATTACTTCAGTCTGCAGAAAATAGTATAATAGGTTTAGGCGGAGGAACGCCCTGTTATGCAAATAACCACGAATTATTAAAAAGAGATGATGTTACTTCGATTTATTTAAAAGCTTCGATAGAGACTTTATATAATAGATTAATTCATAACAAAAGCAAACGCCCGTTAATCGCTAATATGAATGAGGAAGAAATGAAAGAGTTTATCGCAAAACATTTGTTCGACAGAAGTTTTTATTACAACCATGCGCAACATAAAGTTTCGGTTGATAATAAAACGGTCGAAGACACAGTTCAGGATATTTTAGAAATCTTAGCTTAAAAAAGCATAATCGTCGCCATTGTCGTCAAAAACAACCTGAACATGTTCAAGTAAAGATGTTGATAGGGAAATTCCTTTAAAATCGGCCTTTACAGGGTATTTTTTATGATTTCGGTCTACAAGTACTGCCGTTTTGAATTTTTTAAGCGGAACGTCTAAAAAATGGCGAACGGCATATATTAATGTAGTTCCTGAATTTAAGACATCATCTACAAGAACTAACCCTTTATTTGAATACTCTGATGCATTCAATGAGGTCTGTATTGGTGATTGCGGATTTTGCTTGTCGACTTTAACTTCGCAAAGTGAAATTTTAAGCGTAGAGATGTTGCTTAATGCCAAAGCAATTTTTTGGGCAAAAACAGATCCGTTAGCTGCAATACCGGCAATAACAACTTCTTCTTCATCAACAAAAGTCTCGTAAATTTGATACGCAATACGTTTTATTTTATGCTCGATTTCCTGATTGGTTAAGATGATATTTTTGCTCATGATTGATTTTTTTGCTAAAGTACAAATTGAATTTTAGATTGTAGATTGTGGATTTCAGATTTTTGAAGTTTATTCTGTTTCATCTTCATCAAAAATTTCATTTCCGTATTCGTCAATATCTCTTCGGTCTTTTTTTGTTGGTCTTCCGGTTCCGCTTTTGCGATAGTGTTCTTTAGATAATTTCAATAACTCTAAATGCGCATAAGTTTCGGGCGGAGTTTCGTTTTTTCGGTATATATCAACAAGTTTTGCCCCAACACGACTTTCGGGAATATCCAGAACGGTTATAATTTGGGTAATCTGATCTTTTCTAAAGGTAATTTTGTCCGTTGGGAATACTTCTTTAGATGGCTTGGCAACCTGCCCATTTACAGTAATATGGTTCTTTTTGCATGCCTCTGTAACCATGTTTCTGGTTTTATAATAACGCACGCACCATAAGTATTTATCTATTCTCATAATTTTTCTAAAATCCAAGTTAAATTCTTTACAAAAATAAATCAATATTGTATCTTGCGCACCTAAAAAATTAACAATAATGAATAAATTTAAATATTATTTTGTTTTATTGCTTGCTGGTATTGCAATAGTTTCTTGTAACAAAGCTGATGATGATACGCCTGTTGAGCCTTTAAGAGATTATCAGGAGCAATTTAATACAGATAATGCTAATATTGAAGAGTATTTAAGTACAAATTATATTACTATAACCCAAAATGCGGGTGCGCAGGAAGATCAGGATGTTGTTATTGACAGTATTACAGATCCAACAACTCAGCCTTCTATAATGTCATATCTTAATAGTGCTACTTTTCCAAAACTATTAAGCAAAAATGTAGATTTGGATGGTATTACTTATAAAATGTACTATTTAGTTTTAAGAGAAGGTACAGGAACATCGCCTGTAAATACTGATGGCGTTTTAGCTGCTTATAAAGGAGATTATTTAACTCGTGTTGCAAAAACCGATAAAGCACCTACTTATTTAAAGACTACTTTTTTTGAAGAAGTTAAGTTTCCGCAAACAAGTGTAGATTTATATACAGCGATTATTGGATGGGGTGAAACTTTCCCTGAGTTTAAAACCGGAACTGGGACTCCTCAGCCTGACGGAACTATTAAATATGAGAATTTTGGAGCAGCGGTTTTATTTATTCCTTCGGGATTAGGTTATTATGCAGGAAGCGCTTCGATTCCAGCTTACTCTCCTTTAATTTTTAGTATTAAATTTTATAATTTTAAAAGACTGGATCATGATTTTGATGGTGTTTTTGATTATAACGAAGATATTAATGGAGATGGTTATGTAAGAGACTTTAGAAATACAACGATCTATCCAAACGCACCGGTAAATCCGGATGATACGGATAAAGACGGTATTCCTGATTTTCTGGATAGTGATGATGACGGAGATGGTTTTACAACTTTTTTCGAAATTAGTAAACCAACCGGACAAATTGGTATTGTGGGAGGAGTTAATTATGGATTAAGTACTTATTATCCTTGGGATGAAATTGTAGATAATCCACTTACGCCAAATACAGATGAAACTGAGCCAAGAGGTATGCCTAGAAGACCAACGGGGGAACTCACAAAACCTAATGATCCAAATGATCCAGTAGAATCTGCAACGAATCCTAGAAAATACGTAGAAGAAGATTATACGGCTAAGCCAAGATTAAGAATACATTTAGATAATACGTATCCTATTAAGAAAAAATAAACAGGATTAAAGATAATTTTTTAGAAACCTCCAAAGTCATTTGATTTTGGAGGTTTTTGATTTTTATCAGTTCTTAGGACAAAGACAAGGCACAAAAAAACCTCGATCTTTTAAAATCGAGGTTTCCGTTTAGTATAAAATTAAAATAAAAAACTTATTCCAAATTCAAATAAGGATTTAAAACTTCGGCTAATTCGTTGAGCCAATAAAAGCCGCCTTCTAAGTTGATTAGTTCATTTTTAAGGTTTTTATCTTCTCGCAGAATTCCTATCGCAATTATATAATTTAGTTTTCTTATTGCCCTTGACATTTCTTCGGGTTCTATTGTGTTGTTAAAAAAATCGATTAGCCTTTTTTCAGCTTCTTTCGAAAGGGTGTTTGTACTCATAATTCGACATTTTGTTAATTAAAAACCCATATTGCTAATGAACATTACTGTTGTTTCCAATAGTGCACTTACAATTGAGTAAAGTTTATTTAATTCCTAATGTCGTAGTTTAAGAATATGTAAATATAAGAAAAATCTTTCCGTTATGAATATAATGTACAATATAGTGAGAAAAAAAACCTCGAAAGTGATTTCGAGGTTTTATATAAAGTAAGAAATAAAAAAATTATTTTCTTTTGATAACTCTTTCTACAGCTTCAACAATCGCCTGGTTGTTTAATTTGTATTTTTCCATTAATTGCTCCGGAGTTCCAGATTCACCAAAACTATCGTTTACAGCTACAAATTCTTGCGGAGCAGGAGTATTTAAAGCTAATACTCTTGAAATGCTTTCTCCAAGACCTCCAAGAATGTTATGTTCTTCTGCAGTAACAACACATTTCGTTTTTGCCAATGATTTTAGAATTGCTTCTTCATCAAGTGGTTTAATAGTGTGAATGTTAATTACTTCAGCAGAAATTCCTTTTGCTTCAAGAGCTTCTGCAGCAATTAGAGCTTCCCAAACTAAATGTCCTGTTGCAACGATTGTAACATCAGTTCCTTCGCTTAATAAAATTGCTTTTCCAATTACGAAAGGCTCGTCAGCAGGAGTGAAGTTAGGCACAACCGGACGACCAAAACGTAAATAAGCAGGACCATGATGATCTGCTAATGCTAATGTAGCCGCTTTAGTCTGATTGTAATCGCAAGTATTGATTACCGTCATTCCAGGCAACATTTTCATTAAACCAATATCCTCGAGGATTTGGTGTGTTGCTCCGTCTTCACCAAGTGTTAAACCAGCGTGAGAAGCACAAATTTTTACGTTTTTATCAGAATAAGCAACTGATTGACGAATTTGATCGTAAACTCTTCCTGTAGAAAAGTTAGCGAAAGTTCCTGTAAAAGGAATTTTTCCTCCAATTGTTAAACCTGCAGCAATACCAATCATATTAGCTTCTGCAATACCAATTTGGAAAAAACGCTCCGGGTGATTTTTCTTGAAATCATCAAATTTTAATGAACCAATTAAATCAGCACAAAGTGCTACTACTTTTTCGTTTTTTTGACCTAATTCAGTCATTCCCGCTCCAAAACCAGAACGAGTATCTTTACTTCCTGTATTTGTATATTTTTTCATTGTTTTTCTTTTGAGGTGCTACGTTTCTAAGTAAGTAAGTTTTTTTAAACTGAAAACTGTTTACTGAGACTGAACACTTTTTTAGTAGTCGATTTGATCTGCAGAATAGTTTTGAGCTAAAGCACTTGCTAACTGATCGTTGTTTGGTGCTTTTCCGTGCCAGGCATGCGTATGCATCATAAAATCTACACCATTACCCATTTCAGTATGTAATAAAATACAAACCGGTTTTCCTTTTCCTGTTCTTGATTTTGCATCTGTTAATCCTGCAATAATAGCATCGATATTGTTTCCTTCGGCAATTTCTAAAACATCCCAGTCAAAAGCTTCAAATTTAGCACGAAGACTTCCCATTGCTAAAACTTCGTCTGTAGTTCCGTCAATTTGTTTTCCGTTAACGTCGACAGTTGCAATAAGATTGTCTACTTTTTTAGCAGAAGCATACATGATCGCTTCCCAGTTTTGACCTTCTTGTAATTCGCCATCTCCGTGTAAAGTATAGATCAAATGATTATCTCCATTTAATTTTTTTGCCTGAGCTGCTCCAAGAGCTACAGATAAACCTTGTCCTAATGAACCAGAAGCCATACGAACACCAGGTAAACCTTCGTGGGTTGTTGGGTGACCTTGTAAACGTGAGTTTAGTAATCTAAACGTAGCTAATTCTGAAATAGGGAAATAACCGCTGCGAGCTAAAACGCTATAAAATACAGGAGAAATATGACCGTTTGAAAGAAAGAAAATATCTTCTCCAATTCCGTCCATATCAAAACCTTCTTTACGTTCCATAATATTTTGGTATAGCGTTACCAAAAATTCAGTACAACCTAGTGATCCACCTGGGTGACCTGAGTTGACAGCATGTACCATTCGAAGAATATCTCTTCTTACTTGGATAGTTAAATCGCTTAATTGTTGTGTGTTAGGCTTCATTTTATATGTAAAAGTTAAACTGGTGCAAAAGTAAATTTTATTTTGCGGGCTCACAAATGATTTTTTGCTTTAGTTTGTCACAATTGTTAAATTTTACTTGTTTTTTTATTGATGTCAAAAAAAACTTTGAATTCTTGTAGATAGTGTATAAAAGTTTGCCACAGATTACATGATTAAAGTGATTTTAAAAAATCGTTCTAATCTGTGTAATCTGTGGCAAAAAATAATGTGTAAAAATTTGTGGCAAAAAGGGTTATTCTGTGTCGCCTTCGCTATAGAAATTATTTTCTTCGTCTTCTGCGCCAATATCTTCCTGATCATCATCAAGTTCAGAACCCGGAATGTCTAAATCATTTCCTAGTTTGTCACTATTTTGTTTCCATTCATTATCATTGTTATCATTTTGAATGACTGTTCTTTCACCAGATATTCCTTCGGGATCAATATCTTCCAGTTTTTCTTCCTGATTGTAGATGTCTTCGTTTGACGGATAATCTAAGTTTTCCAGATTTCTTTCAATTTGATCATCCTTAATCTGATCTAAATCGACAGGATTTTTTTCTTCTGAATTTATCATGATTTCTATAATTTAATTGATATTAATTTTGTTTTTTGTATATCATTAAAATTACAAAACGAATACTGTTGCGGTGTTACACTTTATTAATGTGGTTGTTGTAACTTTTACATTTGATTTAGGCTGGCAAACATGATCTAATTATCTAATTGACAAATTATCTAATTAAATTTCCCTGAAATTAACTTATCTTTGCCGACTGAAAAAAGAAACAGATGAAGTTTGATTTATTACAAAAAGATCCGCAGTCGAGAGCGAGAGCGGGGAGTATTACTACTGATCATGGCGTAATTGAAACGCCTATTTTTATGCCCGTTGGAACGGTTGCTTCTGTAAAAGGAGTACATCAGCGTGAACTTAAACAAGATATTAATCCGGATATTATTCTGGGAAATACATACCATTTATATTTACGTCCGCAAACAGAAATTCTTGAAAAAGCTGGTGGATTGCATAAATTCATGAACTGGGATCGTAATATTTTGACAGATTCTGGTGGATATCAGGTTTATTCTCTTTCAAGTAATCGAAAAATTAAAGAAGAAGGAGTGAAGTTTAAATCGCATATTGACGGTTCATATCACTTTTTTACACCAGAAAATGTAATGGAAATTCAGCGAACCATTGGTGCTGATATTATTATGGCTTTTGATGAATGTACACCTTATCCTTGCGATTACAGATATGCGCAGCGCTCGATGCATATGACGCACCGTTGGTTGGATCGTTGTATTAATCATTTGGATAAATTGCCTTATAAATACGGATACGAGCAAACATTTTTCCCAATTGTTCAGGGAAGTACTTATAAAGATTTACGTCAGCAATCTGCAGAATATATTGCAAATTCAGGGCAGCAAGGAAACGCAATTGGCGGATTATCAGTAGGAGAACCTGCTGAAGAAATGTACGCAATGACTGAAGTTGTTTGCGAAATCCTGCCGGAAGATAAACCCCGTTATTTAATGGGAGTGGGAACGCCAATTAATATTTTGGAAAATATTGCATTAGGAATTGATATGTTTGATTGTGTTATGCCAACCAGAAACGCCAGAAACGGAATGTTGTTTACATCAAACGGAACTATCAATATTAAAAATAAAAAATGGGAGGATGATTTTTCTCCAATTGATGAAATGGGGCATACTTTTGTCGATACAGAATATACAAAAGCCTATTTGCGTCACTTATTTGCTGCTAATGAATATTTAGGAAAGCAAATTGCAACAATACATAACCTAGGTTTTTATATGTGGTTGGTTCGTGAAGCTAGAAAACATATCTTAGCAGGCGATTTTAGACCATGGAAAGAAATGATGGTTAAAAATATGAGTCAAAGACTATAAAAATTGTTTCAGGTTATTTTTGTTTCAGGTTTCAGGTTTCTTCTATAAGAACGTGAAACCTGAAACTTGAAACCTGAAACTTTTAAACTTGAAACTAAAAGTTTTATGTTAACAATAATAGATAAATATATTTTAAAAAGATATCTGGCTACCTTTTCGGTAATGCTGCTATTATTTGCTCCTATCGGAATCGTTATTGACGTTTCTGAAAAGGTAAATAAAATGTTAGAAAACAAGATTCCTTTTACGGAGATTGCTATCTATTATTACAATTTTACCATTTACTTTTTAAATTCCCTATTTCCGATATTTTTGTTTTTATCGGTAATTTGGTTTACCTCAAAATTGGCGAATAATACAGAAATTATTGCTATTTTGAGTTCCGGAATTTCGTTTACACGTTTTTTAAGACCTTTTATTATTGGTGCAACTATTGTTTCGCTTATGGTTCTTTTAATGGGATTTTTTATTGTTCCGGCCGCTAGTGAAGGTTTTAATAATTTTAGATATACATATTTAAAAGGTGGTGGAAAAGAAGCAATGCATGGCGATAATACAAATGTTTACAGACAAATTAATGACAATGATTTTATTTTTGTAAACAGTTTTAATGATGAATCTAAAACAGCCTTTAATTTTACACTGGAACATTTTGAAAAAGATAAACTAAAGTATAAAATTACAGCAAGCCGCATTAAATGGGATCCTAAAAAGAAAACCTACACGATGTATGATTATACAAAAAGAACTCTTGGAGATCTGAATGATGTAATCGAAAAAGCTCCTGAAAAAAATACCGCTTTTAAGTTTGAATTAGAAGATTTAACGCCGGTAGTTTATATCGCCGAAACGTTGAGTTTGGGTAAACTTTATAAGTTTATCGAAAAAGAAAGAAAACGTGGTTCAGGAAATATAAATACTTATTTGGTTGTACTTTATAAAAAATATAGTGTACCCGTTTCAGCATTTATTTTAACGATTATTGCTGTTGCTGTATCTGCAATGAAACGTCGTGGCGGTATGGGAATGAATCTTGCTATTGGTATTGCCATTGCATTTTCGTTCGTGTTTTTTGATAAAATATTTGGTACACTTGCCGAAAAATCTACTTTCTCACCTTTATTAGCTGTTTGGTTTCCAAATATTGTTTTTGGACTTTTGGCGATTTACTTATTACGCAATGCGAAACGATAATTTAAAAAGTTATTTAAACCTTCATTTAATTGTTTTTATCTGGGGATTTACTGCAATTCTTGGCGCTTTAATAACAATTGATGCCGAAAATTTAGTCTGGTTCAGAATGTTTCTTGCAGGACTTTTTCTTGCGGGTTTTATTGTCTATAAAAAACAGTCTTTTGTAATATCGGTTCAATCTTTTGCCAAATTAATTTTTGTGGGATTATTGATTGCAATGCACTGGATTTTCTTTTTTAAGGCAATTCACGTTTCAAATGTTTCGATAACCTTGTCTATATTTTCGTTAGGCGCTTTTTTTGCTTCTTTATTAGAGCCGCTTTTTTACGGAAGAAAGATATTATGGTACGAAGTTTTCTTCGGATTAATAATTATTGGAGGTTTAGCACTTATTATGCAGGTTGAGGTTAAATACCTGAGCGGCATGTATTATGCTTTGGCTTCTATTATTTTGGGGGTTTTGTTTACCTTAATGAATGGTAAATTAATCTCTGACCACGAACCTTCAGTAATTACATTCTACGAGTTTGGTGCAGGAGTTTTCTTTATTTCTATTTATTTTTTGGTACAAGGAAAATTTACTGCCGATTTTTTCACCATGTCACTAAATAACTGGATTTTATTACTCATTTTAGCTTCAGTTTGTACGGCTTATGCCTTTACGGCTTCTGTAAAAGTAATGCAGAAATTAACGCCTTATACTGTAATGTTAACGACTAATTTAGAGCCGGTTTACGGAATTATGCTTGCTTATTTTATTCTTGGAGGAAAAGAAAAAATGAGTACTGAATTTTATATCGGTGCGATTATAATTGTAATTACCGTTATTTTAAATGGTGTTTTTAAACATTATCAAAACAAGAAGAATCTGTAATATTTTACTTATTTATAAATTGCATTTTTACATTTTAAACACGAAATAATCATACGAATAGTATAATATTTTTATATTTGCGGTTCGATTTAAAAACAAAATTCAAAAATCCATGGAATATTTAGATTTTGAGCTTCCAATAAAAGAACTAGAAGAACAGTTAGAAAAGTGTGTTATAATTGGAAAAGAATCTGATGTTGATGTAACACCAACCTGCAAGGAAATCAACAAGAAATTAGAACAAACTAAGAAAGACATATATAAAAACCTTACGGCCTGGCAACGTGTTCAGCTTTCAAGACATCCAAACAGACCTTACACTTTAGATTATATCAGAGCAATTTGCGGTGATACTTTTTTAGAGCTTCACGGAGACAGAGGTTTCAAGGATGATAAAGCAATGGTTGGCGGTTTAGGAAAAGTAAACGGACAGTCGTTTATGATTGTAGGGCAGCAAAAAGGATATAATACAAAAACACGTCAGTACCGTAATTTTGGTATGGCAAATCCTGAAGGATACCGTAAAGCTTTACGTTTGATGAAAATGGCAGAGAAATTCGGAATTCCGGTTTTAACTTTAGTCGATACTCCGGGTGCATATCCAGGACTTGAAGCCGAAGAAAGAGGACAGGGAGAAGCAATTGCCAGAAATATTTTTGAAATGGTTCGTTTAAAAGTGCCAATCATTACTATTATTGTTGGTGAAGGTGCTTCTGGAGGGGCTTTAGGAATAGGTGTTGGAGACAAAGTATATATGTTAGAAAACACTTGGTATTCTGTAATTTCTCCGGAATCATGCTCTTCTATTTTATGGAAAAGCTGGGAATACAAAGAACGTGCAGCTGATGCTTTAAAATTAACATCATCTGACATGAAAAGACAAAAATTAGTAGATGATGTAATTCCGGAACCACTAGGCGGAGCGCACTACGACAGAGAAACTACTTTTAAAACAGTAGCGGAATATATTACTAAAGGATATAACGAATTAAAAGACTTATCAACAGCCGACTTAATTGCTCAGAGAATGGACAAATATAGTAATATGGGTGAGTATAAGGAGTAAATTCTTACAATATTATTTAAAATCCGAAGCCTTACAGTTTCGGATTTTTTTTTGGTTATCAACAAAAAAAACTTATTTATAAACAATTAATAGTTATAACTCGATAGCAATTTTTTTTTAAAATTTGTTACTTTCGCTATATGGAAAATTTCAAAAATATAAATCCTGTAAAGGTAGATAAAACCACTATTATTAATTTAGAAAAAGGGAAATTACCACCGCAAGTACTTGAATTAGAGGAAGCTGTACTTGGGGCAATGATGATTGATAAAAAAGGAGTGGATGATGTAATTGATATTTTGCAACCGGATGCTTTTTATAAAGACGCCCATAAATATATTTTTGAAGCAATTGTTCAGCTTTTTACAGAAACGCAGCCAATTGACTTATTGACAGTTTCATCTCAGCTGAAAAAGAATGGAAAATTAGAAATTGCCGGTGGAGATTTTTATTTGATTCAGCTTACACAAAAAATAGCCTCTTCGGCGCATATTGAATTTCACTCCCGTATTATACTTCAGAAATTTATTCAAAGAAGTTTGATCCGAATTTCTTCGGAAATTATCGAAGCTTCTTATGATGAAACAACAGATGTATTTGATTTATTGGATCAAGCCGAATCAAAATTATACGAAGTTACACAAGGAAATATCAAGAGAAGTTCTGAAACTGCTCAGAGTTTAGTTTTGCAGGCAAAGAAACGTATTGAAGAAATTGCCGGAAAAGAAGGATTAAGCGGTGTTGAAACCGGTTTTACCAATTTAGACAAACTAACTTCCGGATGGCAACCGAGTGATTTAATTATTATTGCGGCGAGACCTGCGATGGGAAAAACAGCATTTGTACTTTCAATGGCCAGAAATATCGCTATTGAGTTTGGGCACGGAGTAGCATTGTTTTCTTTAGAGATGGCTTCGGTTCAGTTAATAACGAGATTGATTTCATCAGAAACCGGATTGTCATCAGAGAAATTGCGTACCGGTAAATTAGAACCGCATGAATGGGAAATGTTAAGTACCAAGGTAAAAAACTTAGAAAAAGCGCCGTTGTATATTGACGATACGCCATCACTTTCTATTTTCGATTTAAGAGCAAAATGTCGTCGTTTGGTTTCACAGCATAATATCAAAATTGTCATTGTCGATTATTTGCAATTAATGACTGCCGGAGGAAATGGCAAGGGTGGAGGAAATCGTGAACAGGAAATTTCTACTATTTCGCGAAACTTAAAAGCTTTGGCAAAAGAGTTAAACGTTCCGGTAATTGCACTTTCGCAGTTATCGCGTGCCGTTGAAACACGCGGATCAAGTAAGCGTCCGTTGTTATCAGATCTTCGTGAATCTGGAGCAATTGAACAAGATGCCGATATTGTTTCGTTTTTATACCGTCCGGAATACTACAAAATTGACGAATGGGATGATGATGAAGCTTCGCCAACTGCTGGTCAGGCTGAAATAATGATCGCCAAGCACCGTAATGGTGGTATCGAAAATGTTCGTTTGAAATTTATTGGACACCTTGGAAAATTTGATAATCTTGATGATTTTTCAGGCAGTTATGACGATTTACCATCAAAAATGAATCATGACGATAATCCATTTATCACTAAAAATCTGCCCTCGGCAAATGAAGCTTTCGGAAGCAATCTCAATGACGATGATGATGACAGCGATGTACCATTTTAATCTGAATAATATATAAGAGAAATCGAAGAAAAAATCTTTATAAGGTAATACTTATAAAGATTTTTTTTATTCTATAAACGCCTGGATTCGTTAATAATTTTAGATAAATTATATTTCTACATAAAAATTAATTCGGTAGATTAGCCAAACCATTAACAACTGTTTAACGAATCTAAAATTATTAACTAATTAAAAATTGTAACTATGAGTGAAGAAACCTTTCCGGGCCCAATTCAAATTCCACTAGCAACTGCTCAAGAATGGGAAAAGAGATATGAGGACGACACTACTGTTGAAGATCCTAAAAACAAAGTAAAATCCTATTTGATACCCAGAGAAAGTCTGGAATTAGTTTTGCAGCTTAATACCGAAGCCGTTCGTGCTTATATTGGTATTAACGATCAAAAAGAAAAAACATTGCTTTTTGTTGGTGCAGAACTAGATAAAGAAACAGGTAAATATGTAGATGTTTACGGACCGCCGTCTCAACAAAATAAATCAGCACAAGCAGAAGCAGCTGAAGATATTGTTTATGATGGTGCACGCCCTTGTCCTCCATATTGATTTTAAATAAAATACCCAGAAAGTGGATGATTTTTTAATTTATTCAGGTTATTTAATTTTATCATTAAATCTAATCTTGTATACATATAGCTTTTTCCGAAAGGAAAAAGCTAATGTTTTTTTTGTTTCTTATTTGGCATTTGCATTTTTAATGCAATTCTCTATGGAAGTGATGTATTTTCTTCGAATGAACAACCTATTTGCTGTCAATATATTTTTTATTGGTCAAATGGTATTATTAGCCTTGTTTTATAAATCATTACTAGTAATTAAAAGTCAAAAAATATTTGTTACGACCAGTTTGTTTGTGGCATTATTGATTTTAACAATACAGCTTATGATGGATTCAAGCCAATTTCTAAAATTTAATTTATTTGAAATTACTTTAACGTCTTTACTTATAGTTATTTTTGCTTTGCTTCATCTTTATAATATGCTTACAGAAAATAAAGAATTTTATTATGTTAGCATTGGTCTTATATTTTACTTATTGGCAAGTACTGTTTTATTTTTAATTGGAAATCTTTCTTCAGAGCTTAGTAACGATTTGAAATACTTAACATGGATATTAAATGCTTTTTTACTTTTAGTTTACCAGTTTTTCATTTTATACGACTGGATAAAAAGTTTTTCTAAAAAAGTTCAGTAATATAATTTATAATAAAGAATATTGATATGATTCATTCAATTCCTGAAAAAGAACTTGTTGCAATAATTTTATATATCTCGCTTTTCTTTATAATTGTTGCCGTTGTATTGATCGTATTTTTCTATTTCTCAAGAAAGAAAATAATTCAAAAAGAACTTGAAAAGAAAGATTTAGTGCTGCAATATCAAAAAGAACAGCTTCATGCAATTATTATTACACAAGAAGAAGAGCGTAAACGTATTGCACAAGATTTACATGATGATATTAGTTCGAAACTCAATATAGTTTCATTAAACAGTCATTTGTTAACCGCTCCAAATTTAACAGCAGAAGAAACAAATGAGATTACAGAGAATATCATTAATTTGACAACGAAAGCTTTAGAAAATTCGAGAAAAATTGCTCATAATTTATTACCGCCTGTTTTTGAAAAATTTGGACTAAATGCGGGTATAGAAGAATTATGCGAAGAATTTGAAAGCAGTAAAGAGGTAAAAGTTCATTATAAAAATGAAATTGACTTTGATGAAAGAGAGATGGATAGACATTTGCATGTTTTCAGAATCTTGCAGGAACTGATGAATAATTCTTTACGACACGGAAAAGCATCTGAAATTTGGATTGCTTTTAAAACAATTGATGAAATAAAAACCTGTAATTACGAAGATGACGGAAAAGGCTTTGATGCCCAAAATATTGAAAATCAAAAAGGACTTGGCATGAAAAACATTGATAGCAGGATTTCTTTTTTGAATGGAACAATCAAAATAAATTCTCAAATTAATAATGGAGTTGCCGTAATGTTTACTTTTTAGATATTATTTTTTAGATTAATGTCTACATTTTGTCTACAAAACAAGGTATTTTGTGTTTTTTTGAAGCATATTTTGTAATTTCGAAATTCCAAACCCAAATAACATAATAAAATGAGTAGCATTATTAAAATTGCTTTAGTTGATGACGAAGTTTTATTTCGGAAAGGAATTGCTTTTTTGCTGCAAAGAGAAAATAATATAGAAATTATTTTTGAAGCTTCAAATGGCGAAGAACTTATTTCTAAATTAGATAGCAGCGAATTAAAACCTGATATTATTATTATGGATTTGAAAATGCCTGTATTAAATGGCGTTGAAGCCACAAAAATTATCCGCAAATCTTATCCCGAAATTAAAATAATTGCCTTAACAAGTTATGATACAAAATCATTTATTGCAAATATGATTCAGGTTGGTGCAGTTGCTTATTTAATTAAAAACACAACTCCAAAAGATTTAATTCATACAATAAATGAAGTCTCCAAAAAAGGTTTTTATTATAATCAAACAGTTTTAAAAACAATTCAGGAGACTGTTGTTTCTACTAAAAATTCAAAAGGCAATCTGGAAACAGGTTTCCTCTCGCCTCGTGAAATCGAAATTCTTCAACTTATTTGTCAGCAAAAAACAACTACTGAAATTGCTGATCATCTTTTTTTAAGTCCAAGAACCGTTGAGGGACACCGCAATAATTTACTTCTCAAAACTGAATCCAGAAATATTGCAGGATTGGTCGTTTATGCTATTCAAAATGAAATAGCTGTTTTAACAATCTAAAATTAGCTTGTTAAAAATTGAATGGATAATACGTAATACACAATTATAGTCATTATAAGTACACAAATACCTATTTTTTGTAATATACTCAATCCTTTTAGTTGGTTCTTGCTTTCATTTAATTTCATGGTTAAATTTTTCATTGATTTACTTAATTGGTTATTTAATCACAAATTTAACAAGAAAGTATATTCACTTAATGCGTGTTTTTACCTGATTTTGTAAAATAAATTTTAATACAGAACGTTTCGCTTATTCGTCAATGCTTAGTTTAGTTAATTATGACGTGCTATTGTGTTTTTTAATTCTTCCTTTATATCTTTACTAAAATAATTTTCTGATGCACAAAAGTTTAGTCTATATCTTTATATTCCTTTTTTCATTTACTGTTAAAGCTTCGTTTATTCTACTTCCAATGGATGAAACTACACAGCAAAATCACTTAAAAGCTTACGGAATTACATATTGGTGTTTAAGTAAAGATTATAAAGCAAGCTGGCTGCTTAATTATAGAGGAGGTTCTTTTTTGCTTCCTGATGTTGAAGAAATTAGAAAGGAATGCAAAATTCGTGGAGTAAGCTTTGAGATACTTTCAGATAGTGAAGAAGCTTCGATTTTAAACGAAATTTCGAGTCCTTCTCAAAATATGGAATCGGTTATACTTGAAAAAGCACCAAAAATAGCCGTTTATACGCCAAAAGGAAAACAGCCCTGGGATGACGCAGTAACTTTAGTTTTAACTTATGCCGAAATTCCCTTCACGCCAATTTATGACGAAGAAGTTTTAAGTGATCAATTATTGCTATACGATTGGCTGCACTTGCACCACGAAGACTTTACAGGTCAATACGGAAAGTTTTATGCAGCTTATAAAAACACGCCTTGGTACATTGATCAAAAAAAGGACGCAGAGGCACTAGCAGCAAAATTAGGATACTCTAAAGTATCACAGGAAAAAGGAGCAGTTGCAAAAAAAATACGCGATTTTGTAATTGGTGGTGGATTCATGTTTGCAATGTGTTCAGCAACAGATAGTTTTGATATTGCTCTTGCAGCTGACGGTGTAGATATATGCGAAGCAATGTTTGATGGAGATGCAAGTGAACCAAATTATCAATCGAAATTAAACTTCGGAAATTCATTTGCTTTTAAAAATTTCACATTAGAAAGACGTCCGGAACAATATGAATTCTCAGATATTGATATGACTTTAAAACGTAGAATCCCTATGGAAAAGGATTATTTTTCATTAATGGAATTTTCTGCAAAATGGGATCCAATTCCAAGTATGTTATGTCAAAATCATACCCAGTTAGTAAAAGGTTTTATGGGACAAACCACCTCTTTTGATGCGGTATTAGTAAAATCCAGCGTATTAGTAATGGGAACTTGTGAGTTAAATGGCGAAGCAAGATACATTCATGGCGAAAAAGGAAAAGGAATGTTTACTTTTTTTGGAGGACATGATCCTGAAGATTTTCAGCATCAGGTTGGTGATCCGCCAACAGTTTTAGATTTACATCCTAATTCACCGGGTTATAGATTAATTTTGAACAACGTATTATTTCCAGCAGCAAGAAAGAAAAAACTAAAAACATAATTAGTTTAAGGAAAATTCAAACCAAATAGGAATATGATCTGATATTTTTCTTGCTTCTTTTAATGAGTCAAAGGTTTTATAAAAAGTAATTACTCCGGAGTTGATGTATTTTAGATCGCTTTTTTTATAAAAAGCATTGTCAAACTCAGATGCAAGGCAATTATTACCTTTACATTCTTGTTTTAATGTTGTTTTCTGTTTCTCAAAAATAGGAGAGTAGCCCATTTTTTTTAAGGGATTAAAAACAGTATGTGATTCCGGACAATTGAAATCTCCAATAAAAACCAATTTTAAGGCAGGATATTCCTGAGGCAGGAATTTAAAATATTTAATTTCAGTTTCCGGTTGTCTTTTCTTGGTGATAGCGTGAAAATTTACCAGCGTAATTGTTTTCTTGTCAATCTCGAAGGTAGCAAAATAAGGTTCGCGATCAATTTCTAAGTGATATTTTTTTTCCAGCCAGGTATTGCCTTTAAGTTTGGCTTTAGAAGTTTTCCAGATATAAGCGTATCTTTCCTTTTTATAGCTCGTACCGCTTGTTGGATCGCTAATGCTGTAATCCCATTTTGTTCCTTTTTCATTCAAAATTTCGGCTAGTTTTGTTACAGCTTTTGCACCGCCATAGCCTGCAACAACTTCCTGAATTACAACAATGTCATAATTTCGGACCGTATTGGCAATACTATTTAGTTGAGAATCAGTTTTTGATTTTCCAAAGTTTTCTATATTCCAGGAAACAATTTTAACCTGAGAAAATGAATGAATTACAAAAAAGAAAACAAAAAGGCTTAGACTATTTTTCATGTAGAGTTTAAAATATCAAATATAAACCATTTCAAAATTTGACAATCAATCTTCTGATGTTTTAATTTTTTGATACTTTTTTAAACGCCATCCTTAGTGTTTTTTGTATCTGTTTTTTAGAGCAGTTGATATAATTATTATTTGTAAAACCAAAAGGGCAGGTATGAAGATAATTTTCCAATCAACTTCAAGCCAACCTGTTTTCTCTGATACAAATGCAAAACTTATTGAAAGAAAAAGACAGAGTAACATTGTTTTCATTATAATTTTATTTTTGGTTGTATATAGTTTTGTGATGTATTTCTGGTTGGGAATTTCTTCAGAATTAATATTAAAATGTGGTTTCATTTGTTAGTTCAGGATTTTAGCAAATTTAAATTTATAAATATCTATTTCCTTACGGGAAACCGTAAAGACATAAGTTAAACAAGACCAAAATCTTTTGCGATTGCTATTAAATGGACATTGTTATTTGCTTTGAAATATATTTTTAATTTGTTTATACGTTTTTCAAGACTGCTTGTGCCATTTGGCAAAATACAATTGGCTTTAAATTCGTTAGAAATATTCTCTAAAGTATAGCCCTGGGCTAATAACTTTAAAATAGAAATATCGTAAGATTCTATTTCAATCAAAGTTTTGTCAGTAAAACTAAAAGACAAATCAGATGAAAGAATCTTTTCCTCGTTTTCATATGCTCGTTCTATTGCTTTTTTTAATTCATTTATACTATTTCTTCCTTTTGAAACATAGGCATTAATTTTAAAATCATTAAAGAGAGACTTTATTCGGTACGATTTATCTTCAATAGAAAACACTATTTTTTTTATAGCAGGTTGAACTTCATTTACAGCTCCTATAAGATCTTCTCCACTGGCTAAGTTTATTTCGCGATGGTCTGATTTAAAAGATAAATCACTAATCAATAAATCGTAAGGTTCATTATCAATAATTCCTTTTTTTATTTTTATTAAAGCGTCATCACAGTATTTCACGTGATCGATAAAAGGTATTTTAAGATCTTCAAGTACTTGAATAACGGTAATGCTAATACTATCTAAATCTTCGGCAACTAAAACTTTTTTAAACATAAGGTGTAAGTTTATAAAGGAAAGGAAACGTAATTTTTCTATACTTTGTGAGAATTTTGGTCAAAAGTAGTCGTTTCATTTATAAATTTAGTACGGTTTTCCACATTTTGCCTACCATTTTTTATAATACACTAAACTGTGGTTTTTATTATATTGGGAATTTAAATTGAACTTTAAATCCTTTTTCAGGAGTAGCATCTATTTGAATTTCACCTTTGATTGCAAGAATTCTATTTTCGGCATTTTGCAGGCCATTTTTAAAGGTCATACCATTTGCATTAATACCTTTTCCGTTGTCAGTATAATTAATATGTATATCTCGCTTTGTTTTTTTGAAAGAAATACCAACCAATGTGGCGTTACTGTGTTTTTTCATATTTACAAGTAATTCTTGCAGTACCCTGTAAACGGCTATTTTTTTATTTTTTTCAATATCGTTCCATGAAATAGTATCTAAACCATTAATTAAAAGATTGATATTGCAGGTATCAAATCCGGAAATCATTTCTTTTAAGTAAAAAACATATTCTTCAGTTGTAACAATAGGGCTGTTTTCTTTAGAAATATCTCTTGTTCTCGAATAAATGGCGTCCAAATGATTTAATAATTGTTCTTTATTTTCAGCAAGAGCGAGATTTTTATTTTCTGCAAAAGCCATAGTATGGTAAATATCATTGGCAAGTTCATCGTGCAGTTTCTTCGAAATACGTGTTTCACTTTGATAAGTTGCTTCAATCTTATCTTTATTTGCCCTTGAAGTCAAATAAAAATAGAGCACTAAAATTAAAAATAAGGTAAAAGCGATTATGATATACGAAACAGTATTCCGATTTTTTTGTCTTTCTAATTGTAATTCGTTTTCCGTTTTGTTAGCTTTTAATTTTAAATTTTCGTCCTTTTCTCTTTTCGAATCATATTTAATTCTCGCAAACTCATTTTTTGATTTTTGTCTCACTTCAAAAAGACTGTCAACTAACGAAATGTATTTGAGTGAGTTTTTCTTCAACTCATATCCATCAGTATTTTTGATTATTAATTCTAGTGAATTCAATCTATAATCGATACAATTTGCTTCTGTAAAGTTTTCGTAGCCTAATCGCGCATATTTTTCGGATAGTGCTGAATTACTTTTTTCGTAAAATTGTGATAAGTGTATATAACTCATTCCTAAACCTAAATTATCTTTTAGTTTTAGCCTGATTTCGAGTCCGTGATGCAGAAAATCACTTGCCAGAGGATTGTTGACAGAAGTATAGCATGATCCCAAATTATCCAGAACCTTAGAAAACAATAATGGATTATCCCTAATCTCTTTTTCTTTTAGTATACTTTCAAATATTTGAATAGCATTCTTATATTTTTTTTGCTCCCGATAAACTAAAGCAATATTATTTTTCATTGCTATTTTTCGCTTTCTATCTGTTTTTAATTGATAAGCTTTTTGATAACAATCAATTGAGGCTTTAAAATTATAAGTGCTGAAGTAATTTATGCCTAGTATACGATATATCGTCCAGGTATAATCCAGATTGTGTGCTTTATTGATGTATTGAATAGCTTCTGTAGCGGTCGCTTCACTGCCAATATAATCGCCATTGTTTTGTTGTATTTCAGACATTTTCAAAAGCGAAAAAGCAATTTTTTCTATATCTGTTTTTGGATTGGCTGTTAATTTTGTTTCATTATAATAATAGAAAGCACTGTCAAATTTTTCTTCTTTATTAAATTGATCAGCAGTCGTAATTAATCTTTCAATCTCTTTTTTTGTTTCTTTTGGTTGATTGGCTTCGTTATTATTTTTTTGACAAGAAAAAATAATGACAATTAAAGTAAGCGTTATATATAGATAGAATTGTATTCTTTTTGGTATCATACGCCAAAAATATAGAATTCTAATAGTTGAGAGCACGTATAAATACCTGTTTTTGATTTTTTTTAAAAGGTGAAATTTTCAAATACTCATTTACAGGCATATACAAATAAACCCTCACGCAGGAGGGTTTTGTTTTATCAGAATGTTGTAAAATTTATCTTTATAAAATTATACAGCTCTCATGCCTGTGGTAATTCCTATTCGGTTCCAGGCATTAATAGTGATGATCATCATAATGATTTCAGCAAGATATTTTTCATCAAATAAGCTTGCAGCATTTTGATAAACTTCTTCAGAAACATGATTATTGATTAGTGTTACTTCTTCGGTTAAAGCTAAAATTGCTTTTTCTTCTTCGGTGTAAACATCGGCTTCACGCCACGCACTTAATAAATAAATGCGCTGTTCAGTTACACCATATTTTCTGGCATCTGCAGTGTGCATATTAATACAATAAGCACAGCCATTTATTTGAGATGCGCGAATTTTAATCAATTCTTTATGTACAGGAGTTAATGAAGTAGTAGAAATATATTTTTCTAAATTCATCATAGCCTGATAAGCTTGTGGAGCAACTGTTGGGATAACAATTCTTGGTTTCATTTTATGTGTTTTAAAAGTTTGATACAAAGTTCCTGCATCTATACCTTAAAAAACTTGAACTACTTCAAAAAATGAATTTATACCTTTCCAGCTCTAATCTTACTCAAAAACTCAGCCGAAAAATCTAAATAAGAAGCAATCATATATTGTGGAACACGCTGTACAAATTCCGGAAAGTTATTATTGAAATGATGATAACGTTCTTCCGCAGACATAGTAAATAGAAATTTAATTCGCATTTGTGCTGCACCAAATGATTTTTCTGATATAATCCTAAAGTATCGCTCTAATTTTGGAATCTCTACAAGAACAGCTTCAAGTGTAGGTTTTTCTAAGGCTATTATTAATGAACTTTCTACAGCCTGAATATAAAAGTGTGAAGGTACATGATTATGGTAGCTTAAATAATCTGTTATCCACCAATTCTCAATACCAAACTGAAGGGTTTGTTCTACACCTCTAGAATTTATTATATATTGTCTCATACAGCCTTTGATGATAAAGTACATTGTATTGCAAATTTGTCCTTCCTGTAGTACAAGTTCTTTTCTTTTTATTTTAGAAACATTCAAAACAGATTCCAAAATATCAATTTCGGATGGTTCAAGGTTGATATGTTTTTGAATATGCTGTAAAAGTGCTGTATGCATATATGTTTTTGTTTTATGCAAATTTACTTATAAAATTGATTTTTCGAAATTATCCTAAAAACAAAAAACCATCCCGTTTGAACAGGATGGTTTTTCTATGATAAGTAAGTAATCTAAATTGAGTTTATAAAACGTTTATTTTACTTTATTAAGTATTGCTTTGAAAGCTTCTGGGTGGTTCATCGCTAAATCTGCAAGAACTTTACGGTTCAATTCGATTCCGTTAGCTTTAACTTTTCCCATGAATTGAGAATAAGACATTCCTTCTAATCTGGCTCCAGCGTTAATACGTTGAATCCATAAAGCACGGAAATTTCTTTTATTCTGTTTTCTGTCACGGTAAGCGTAGCTCATCGCTTTCTCTACCGCGTTCTTAGCAACTGTCCAAACGTTTTTACGTCTACCAAAGAAACCTTTGGCTTGCTTCATTATTTTTTTTCTTCTTGCTCTTTTAGCAACTGAATTTACCGATCTTGGCATAATTTTAATGTGTTTTTGTAGCAGGCGTCCTGAATTGAATCAAAGGAACTTCAAAGCCATACTCCAAGGTTATAATAAATATTTTTTTAACCTAAAGAAATTCTCTAGTCAAATGTTTAAAGGTCAAATGTCAAAAGTCAGTTACTGACTTTTAAACTTTAGACTTTTTACTTTCGACTTATATTAGATAATTCTTAATTGTTGTTTGATGCTTTTCATATCTGTTTTGTGAACTAGCGCTGAGTGTGTCAAAGCTAATTTACGTTTTTTAGATTTTTTAGTCAAGATGTGACTTTTAAAAGCATGCTTTCTTTTAATCTTTCCAGAACCAGTAACTTTAAAACGTTTCTTGGCGCTAGATTTTGTTTTCATTTTAGGCATTTTTCCTAGTGTTTTAATTTATTCTTACTTACTTATATTTTCGTTTCAGGTTTAAGTTTCAGTTTGTAAACTGAATACTATAAACTGAGACTATTTTTTCTTCTTAGGAGCAATGAACATAATCATTCTCTTACCTTCCAAAACCGGCATAGCTTCCACTTTACCATGTTCTTCTAAATCTGTAGCCAAACGTAGTAATAAAATCTGTCCCTGATCTTTATAGATGATAGAACGACCCTTAAAGAATACGAATGCTTTTAATTTAGCACCTTCTTTAAGGAACTTCTCAGCATTTTTTCTTTTAAATTCATAATCATGCTCATCAGTTTGAGGACCAAAACGAATTTCTTTTACTACAACCTGGGTAGACTTAGCTTTTAAAACCTTATCACGTTTCTTTTGTTCGTAAACAAATTTCTTGTAATCCATGATTTTACAAACCGGCGGCTCAGCGTTTGGCGAAATTTCAACCAAATCCAATTCGAACTGATCTGCTAAACGTAAAGCTTCTGCAAGCTTAAATACACCTGGTTCGATGTTCTCGCCTACTAATCTTACTTCTTGTACACCACGAATATTGTTATTTATTCTGTGTGCATCCTTTTTTTCTACTCGAGGTTGGTAACCTCTGTTGCTTCTTATTGCTATGACTTTATAATTTAAGTTAAACTGTAAAAACTTTTAATGTCTTTTTTATTTCTTCGTTTACAATAGCGACAAATTCATCAATTGTAACTGTAATATTCCCTTTTCCTTCCTGTCCGTGACGACGAATAGAAATAGTTCCGTTTTTCTCTTCCTCTTCACCCACAATCAGCATAAATGGTATTTTTTGCATTTCAGCATCTCTAATTTTCTTACCAATAGTCTCGCTTCGGTTGTCAATTAGGGCGCGAATTTCGTGATTTTCTAGCAAATCTAAAACTTTTTTAGCATAAATTTCGTATTTCTCGCTCAAAGACAAGATTATAGCCTGCTCAGGCATTAGCCATAGTGGGAAATTTCCTGCAGTATGTTCCAGTAAAATTGCAATAAAACGTTCCATAGATCCAAATGGAGCTCTGTGAATCATAACAGGGCGATGTAATTCATTATCAGCACCTTTGTAAGTCAATTCAAAACGTTCAGGTAAGTTATAATCAACCTGAATAGTGCCTAATTGCCATTGTCTGCCTAAAGCATCTTTTACCATAAAGTCAAGCTTCGGACCGTAAAAAGCAGCCTCGCCATATTCCACAACAGTATTCAATCCTTTATCAGCTGCAGCATTGATAATTGCATTTTCAGCCTTTTCCCAGTTTTCATCAGAACCAATGTATTTCTCTCTGTTTTCCTGATCTCTCAACGAAATTTGAGCAGTAAAGTTTTCAAAACCTAATGAACCAAATACATAAAGTACCAAGTCAATTACTTTTTTAAACTCTTCATCCAATTGCTCCGGAGTACAAAAAATATGCGCATCATCCTGAGTAAACCCGCGTACACGAGTTAAACCATGTAATTCCCCAGATTGCTCATATCTATATACAGTACCAAATTCAGCATAACGCTTAGGTAGATCTTTGTACGACCAAGGTCTTACGTTGTAGATCTCACAGTGGTGAGGACAGTTCATAGGTTTCAATAAAAACTCTTCGCCTTCAGCAGGAGTATTTATTGGCTGAAAACTATCTGCACCATATTTTGCATAGTGACCAGAAGTTACATAAAGTTCTTTCTGACCAATATGTGGCGTAACTACTTGTTCGTATCCGGCTTTCTTCTGAGCTTTCTTTAAAAATTGCTCCAAACGGTCTCTAAGCGCCGCGCCTTTAGGTAACCATAAAGGTAGACCTTGTCCAACTTTTTGAGAAAAAGCAAACAATTCAAGTTCCTTACCTAACTTACGATGATCACGACGTTTTGCCTCTTCAAGAAGTTCAAGATATTCAGTTAAGTCCTTTTGTTTAGGGAAAGAAGTTCCGTAAACACGAGTCAGCTGTTTGTTTTTCTCGTCACCTCTCCAGTAAGCACCGGCAACGCTCATAATTTTAAAAGCCTTGATAATACCAGTATTCGGGATATGCCCACCTCTGCATAAATCAGTAAAAGTAGCATGATCACAAAACGTAATAGTTCCGTCTTCAAGATTCGAAATCAATTCAGTTTTGTACACATTGTCTTTATACATTGCTAAAGCATCTGCTTTACTAACCGGACGCATTTTAAACTCGTGTTTCTCTCTTGAAATCTCAAGAACACGATCTTCAATCTTTTTAAAATCAGCTTCAACAATTTTCTGATCTTCAAAATCAACATCATAATAAAATCCGTTTGAAATTGCAGGTCCCAGAGTTAATTTAATACCGGGGTATAATTCCTCAAGCGCTTGCGCCATTACGTGCGAAGTCGAATGCCAGAAAGCTTTTTTACCTTCCGCATCATTCCAAGTATATAAAATAAGACTACCGTCGGTCGTCAATGGAGTTTCGGTTTCAATTGTTGTACCATTAAAAGACGCTGAAATCACGTTTCTTGCAAATCCTTCACTAATGCTTTTAGCAACCTCCATCGGAGTTACACCTGAAGCAAACTCTCTAATTGACCCATCGGGTAAAGTAATCTTAATCATTGTTTATAATTTTGTGAATGCAAATATAACGCATTACAAAAATACATACAATACATATATTCATGTTTATACTATAATGTGTAAGACTAAAAGTTATAAATTATCATTAAGGGCATTCTTTGTACTATATATAAGAAACATCGGTTATTTAATTAATAGGTTTCTAAAATCTATCAGATCTTCTTCTGTACATATATATGAGGTACATTTTGCTACTATTATAGGAGCAAATCACTTTACTAAACCCGACAGGTTTTCAATCTGAAGCTTCGGGACTGTCGTGTTTATTTTTATACATATATAAGGAGAGATTTTCTACTATAATATAAGAGTGCTTTTTGTCCAGCTGATCGAAGCCGAAGCTTTTATGACTTGAATCAGGAGCCATTTCCCGCTATGCGCTCTAATCTTTAGCTTTTTAAAGGAAAAGCAAAAGGTTTTCAATTCCGAAGTTTCGGGACTATCGGGACCAGGGCAGCGGTTTTGAGAAGAAACATTCGGTATAAAGAGCAGGAAAAAGCAGAACTTGGCGACTTTGCGCCTTTGCGCGATTCATAAAACCCAGTAAAAACAAACTTTGCGTCTTAGCGCCTTTGCGAGCAAACTACCCAAAACAGGCAAACCCCGTCAAAAGCAGGGCAACCACAAAAAAACTTCGGGTTGTAAAAAACGTTATACCAGCGAGTTATAAAAAAGATTGAAATTATATAAAAAAAAGGCTTGTAAATGTAAATAAAGGTGCTACTTTTGCACCCGCAACAACGACGGGCGTTCACTGAAATACTGGCAGGCAAATACAATCGGGAGGAAAATTTATTTTCAAAAAAGATTAAAAAAAGCTTGTGAGATTTGAAAACAGATGTTACATTTGCACCCCGCAAAACACGGAAAGTTCATTGATAGATTGGTAAGGTTTGGGAAGGGAAAAGGGAATGAAAATTTCTCGAAAAAAACTTCGAAAAACATTTGCCAGTAAGAAATAAGTTTTCTACTTTTGCACCCGCTTTGAAACACAAGCGAAACAAAAAAGAAATACACGTTCGTAGACATATTGAATTGACAGCCGTTTTAACAGAGATGTTAGAGCAAAAGAATAAAGAGTAAGATAATCGAGAGATTGAAAAGAACCGATAGAGACTGATTCGAATAACAATACGATCTTGAATTATCAAGATCAACAATATACGATGAAGAGTTTGATCCTGGCTCAGGATGAACGCTAGCGGCAGGCTTAACACATGCAAGTCGAGGGGTATAGTTCTTCGGAGCTAGAGACCGGCGCACGGGTGCGTAACGCGTATGCAATCTACCTTTTACAGAGGGATAGCCCAGAGAAATTTGGATTAATACCTCATAGTATAGTACGGCCGCATGGCTGAACTATTAAAGTCACAACGGTAAAAGATGAGCATGCGTCCCATTAGCTAGTTGGTAAGGTAACGGCTTACCAAGGCAACGATGGGTAGGGGTCCTGAGAGGGAGATCCCCCACACTGGTACTGAGACACGGACCAGACTCCTACGGGAGGCAGCAGTGAGGAATATTGGACAATGGGCGCAAGCCTGATCCAGCCATGCCGCGTGCAGGATGACGGTCCTATGGATTGTAAACTGCTTTTGTACGAGAAGAAACACTGCTTCGTGAAGCAGCTTGACGGTATCGTAAGAATAAGGATCGGCTAACTCCGTGCCAGCAGCCGCGGTAATACGGAGGATCCAAGCGTTATCCGGAATCATTGGGTTTAAAGGGTCCGTAGGCGGTTTAATAAGTCAGTGGTGAAAGCCCATCGCTCAACGGTGGAACGGCCATTGATACTGTTAGACTTGAATTATTAGGAAGTAACTAGAATATGTAGTGTAGCGGTGAAATGCTTAGAGATTACATGGAATACCAATTGCGAAGGCAGGTTACTACTAATTGATTGACGCTGATGGACGAAAGCGTGGGTAGCGAACAGGATTAGATACCCTGGTAGTCCACGCCGTAAACGATGGATACTAGCTGTTGGAAGCAATTTCAGTGGCTAAGCGAAAGTGATAAGTATCCCACCTGGGGAGTACGTTCGCAAGAATGAAACTCAAAGGAATTGACGGGGCCCGCACAAGCGGTGGAGCATGTGGTTTAATTCGATGATACGCGAGGAACCTTACCAAGGCTTAAATGTAGATTGACCGTTTTGGAAACAGAACTTTCGCAAGACAATTTACAAGGTGCTGCATGGTTGTCGTCAGCTCGTGCCGTGAGGTGTCAGGTTAAGTCCTATAACGAGCGCAACCCCTGTTGTTAGTTGCCAGCGAGTCAAGTCGGGAACTCTAACAAGACTGCCAGTGCAAACTGTGAGGAAGGTGGGGATGACGTCAAATCATCACGGCCCTTACGCCTTGGGCTACACACGTGCTACAATGGCCGGTACAGAGAGCAGCCACTGGGCGACCAGGAGCGAATCTATAAAACCGGTCACAGTTCGGATCGGAGTCTGCAACTCGACTCCGTGAAGCTGGAATCGCTAGTAATCGGATATCAGCCATGATCCGGTGAATACGTTCCCGGGCCTTGTACACACCGCCCGTCAAGCCATGGAAGCTGGGGGTGCCTGAAGTCGGTGACCGCAAGGAGCTGCCTAGGGTAAAACTGGTAACTAGGGCTAAGTCGTAACAAGGTAGCCGTACCGGAAGGTGCGGCTGGAACACCTCCTTTCTAGAGCCTTAGTGTTAGTGGAAACACACGCTGGGGAAAAAAGAAGAAGCTTTATGGGTTTTGATTTCAAGGCTATTTTACTCTTGCTGTTAGTTCAAATAATAAATTTTAAGTAAAACAGAGTCTCGTAGCTCAGCTGGTTAGAGTACTACACTGATAATGTAGGGGTCGGCAGTTCGAGTCTGCCCGGGACTACTAAAATTTAGATTTAAGATTATAGATTTTAGATTTAAAGTTAAGCTTAAAAAAGGAAATTCTGGAAGTTGGGATTCACCACAGGAAATTAGAGAAGAACTCAAGAAATCTAAAATCTGAATTCTACAATCTAAGATTGAAAAATGGGGGATTAGCTCAGCTGGCTAGAGCGCCTGCCTTGCACGCAGGAGGTCAACGGTTCGACTCCGTTATTCTCCACGATTTTAGTCATAAAGTCTAAAGTTATAAAGTCCAAAGTGATTCACTTGACGACTTTTGACTTTTGAGCTTCGACTAAATAAAGTTCATTGACATATTGAGATAAGAAAATAATAAAAAGTAGAAAGCGTTTTTTACAATTTATTGTAAAAGACAAAAAAAACGGTCATAATTGATTTTATGATTGGTACAATAAGCAAAATAAGGGCGTATGGGGGATGCCTTGGCTCTCAGAGGCGATGAAAGGCGTGATAAGCTGCGAAAAGCTGCGGGGACGGGCACACACCGATTGATCCGCAGATACCTGAATGGGGCAACCCACTATGTTGAAGACATAGTACACCGATAGGTGGGCAAACCCGCTGAACTGAAACATCTAAGTAGGCGGAGGAGAAGAAAACAAAAGTGATTCCGTAAGTAGTGGCGAGCGAACGCGGATTAGCCCAAACCAGTGTTGTTACGGCAATGCTGGGGTTGTAGGACCACGACATTTTATGCACAAGGAACCGGAAGTTGCTGGAAAGCGGCACCATAGAGGGTGATAGTCCCGTATGGGTAACAAGTGTAATAGATAGTGGTATCCTGAGTAGGGCGGGGCACGTGAAACCCTGTCTGAATTTGGCGGGACCATCCGCTAAGGCTAAATACTCCTGAGAGACCGATAGTGAACCAGTACCGTGAGGGAAAGGTGAAAAGAACCGTGAATAACGGAGTGAAATAGATCCTGAAACCATACGCTTACAAGCGGTCGGAGCCCTTTCGTGGGGTGACGGCGTGCCTTTTGCATAATGAGCCTACGAGTTAACGTTGCTGGCAAGGTTAAGTGGTTAAGCCACGGATCCGTAGCGAAAGCGAGTCTGAATAGGGCGCTTTAGTCAGTAGTGTTAGACGCGAAACCGTGTGATCTACCCATGGGCAGGTTGAAGCTGTGGTAACACACAGTGGAGGACCGAACCGGTTGACGTTGAAAAGTCTTCGGATGACCTGTGGGTAGGGGTGAAAGGCCAATCAAACTCGGAAATAGCTCGTACTCCCCGAAATGCATTTAGGTGCAGCGCTGTGCATAAAGTTATATAGAGGTAGAGCTACTGATTGGATGCGGGGGCTTCACCGCCTACCAATTCCTGACAAACTCCGAATGCTATATAATGTTTCACAGCAGTGAGGGCTTGGGTGCTAAGGTCCAAGTCCGAGAGGGAAAGAACCCAGACCATCAGCTAAGGTCCCCAAATATACGCTAAGTTGAAAGAACGAGGTTTGTCTGCCCAGACAGCTAGGATGTTGGCTTGGAAGCAGCCATTCATTTAAAGAGTGCGTAACAGCTCACTAGTCGAGCGGACGAGCATGGATAATAATCGGGCATAAGCGTATTACCGAAGCTATGGATTTACAGTTTACTGTAAGTGGTAGGGGAGCATTCTAACAGGGTTGAAGGTGTATCGTCAGGTATGCTGGACTGGTTAGAAAAGAAAATGTAGGCATAAGTAACGATAATGCGGGCGAGAAACCCGCACACCGAAAAACTAAGGTTTCCACAGCTATGCTAATCAGCTGTGGGTTAGTCTGGTCCTAAGGCGAACCCGAAAGGGACAGTCGATGGCTAACGGGTTAATATTCCCGTACTACTAATTACTGTGATGGGGTGACGGAGTGATGAAAGCGCCGCGAACTGACGGAATAGTTCGTTGAAGTACCTACCTATAAGATGCGCAGGCAAATCCACGCGTCTTGGGGAAATACGATAGTACTCGGAGTCTTCGGACAAAGAGATAGTGCGCCTAAGGGCTTCCAAGAAAAACCTCTAAACTTCAGGTAATTAGTACCAGTACCGTAAACCGACACAGGTAGTTGAGGAGAGAATCCTAAGGTGCTCGAGAGATTCATGGCTAAGGAATTAGGCAAAATAGACCTGTAACTTCGGGAGAAAGGTCGCCCCCAGCAATGGGGGCCGCAGTGAAGAGGTCCAGGCGACTGTTTATCAAAAACACAGGGCTCTGCAAAATCGTAAGATGAAGTATAGGGCCTGACACCTGCCCGGTGCTGGAAGGTTAAGAGGAGATGTTATCTTCGGAGAAGCATTGAATTGAAGCCCCAGTAAACGGCGGCCGTAACTATAACGGTCCTAAGGTAGCGAAATTCCTTGTCGGGTAAGTTCCGACCTGCACGAATGGTGTAACGATCTGGACACTGTCTCAGCCATGAGCTCGGTGAAATTGTAGTAACGGTGAAGATGCCGTTTACCCGCAGTGGGACGAAAAGACCCTGTGCACCTTTACTATAGCTTAGTATTGACCTTGGATAAATGATGTGTAGGATAGGTTGGAGACTGTGAAGTGGCGTCGCCAGGCGTTGTGGAGTCATTGTTGAAATACAACCCTTTGTTTATCTGAGGCCTAACCCCATATTGTGGGGGACATTGCTTGGTGGGTAGTTTGACTGGGGTGGTCGCCTCCAAAAGAGTAACGGAGGCTTCTAAAGGTTCCCTCAGTACGCTTGGTAACCGTGCGTAGAGTGCAATGGCATAAGGGAGCTTGACTGAGAGACATACAGGTCGATCAGGTACGAAAGTAGAGCATAGTGATCCGGTGGTTCCGCATGGAAGGGCCATCGCTCAAAGGATAAAAGGTACGCCGGGGATAACAGGCTGATCTCCCCCAAGAGCTCATATCGACGGGGGGGTTTGGCACCTCGATGTCGGCTCGTCACATCCTGGGGCTGGAGAAGGTCCCAAGGGTTGGGCTGTTCGCCCATTAAAGTGGCACGCGAGCTGGGTTCAGAACGTCGTGAGACAGTTCGGTCTCTATCTACTGTGGGCGTTAGAAATTTGAGTGGATCTGATTCTAGTACGAGAGGACCGAATTGGACAAACCTCTAGTGTATCTGTTGTCCCGCCAGGGGCACCGCAGAGTAGCTACGTTTGGAAGGGATAAGCGCTGAAAGCATATAAGCGCGAAACCCACCACAAGATGAGATTTCTTTTAAGGATCGTGGAAGATGACCACGTTGATAGGCTATAGATGTAAAGGCAGTAATGTCATAGTCGAGTAGTACTAATAATCCGTAAGCTTATGTACACCCTTTTCCTCCCGAGCAATCGGGAGGGAGAAACTTTCTAAAACTAAAATACTTTCTTTATCTCAGTATGTTAAGATATTTGCCCGTCGCGGGCAGTCTTTAAGTCGAAAGATTAAAGTCGAAAGTCGAAAGACCTGCCACTTTATGACCTCGGACTTCAGACTAACAACCTTAAGGTGGTTATTGCGGCGGGGCTCACCTCTTCCCATCCCGAACAGAGTAGTTAAGCCCGCCTGCGCAGATGGTACTGCAGTTTTGTGGGAGAGTATGTCGTCGCCTTTCTTTTGAAAAACCCTATCCAAAACGGATAGGGTTTTTTGTTTTATATCGGTTTTGAAAATAGTCGCTTTTCCTGTTTCTTAAAACAATCAAATCTTATTATTTGAATCTTCCTATTCTGTTAAATTAAAGTCAATTTTAGGTTTTAAACTTTGGCGTGCTAGCCTTTTTGAATGCTAATCAGTATTTTTGTGATAAATATTATAATTTAAATATGAAAAAAAGTATTGTATTGTTGACATTGTTTGTAATCTCAAATTTAAGTGCTCAACAACGCCCTAAGTTGGTTGTCGGTATTGTAGTTGATCAGATGAAAATGGAATATTTATATCGGTTTTCTGATGATTTTTCTCCAAATGGCTTTAAGAGATTAATGAATAATGGATACACTTTTCAGAATATGCATTATAATTATATGCCAACCTATACTGCTCCGGGACATGCATCTATTTACACAGGTACAACGCCTTCTACCCATGGAATTGTTGGTAACGAATGGTTTAGTAGAACATTAGGAAAAGAAATGTATTGTACAGATGATGCTTCGGTAAAAACAGTTGGAGACGGAACTGTTGAAGAAGGGGCAATGTCACCAAAAAATCTTCAAAGCACCACTATTACTGATGAAGTAAGAATGGCAACTAATTTTCAAGGAAAAGTTATTGGAATGAGTCTTAAAGATCGTGGGGCAATTTTACCCGCGGGTCATTTTGCAAACTGGGCCTTTTGGTATAGTAAGACAGGTTCTTTTATTTCAAGTACTTTTTACGGTGAAAAATTACCTGATTGGGTTACTCAGTTTAATAATGAAAAGCATTATATGCCTTACATTAACAAAGGTTGGGATTTATATAAACCTGCAGCGACATATAACGAAAGTTTACCGGACAATAATCCTTATGAAGGAAAATTGTATGGAAGTGCAGCACCAGTCTTTCCATATGATTTAAAAACAATGTATGAAAAGAATGATGCAGGTATTATTAGAGTTACTCCTTACGGAAATGATTTGTTGGCAGAATTCGCGAAAAAAGCAATAGAAAAAGAAGAATTAGGAAAAGATAATATCACTGATTTTTTAACTGTTAGTTTTTCTTCTACAGATTATGTAGGACATTTACTTGGACCTCGTTCTATAGAACTTCAGGACACTTATTTAAGGCTAGATCAAACTATAGCAGACTTTTTGACTTACTTAGATAAAACAGTTGGTAAAGATAATTATTTATTGTTTTTAACCGCTGATCATGCTGGTGCAGAAAACGTAATTTACTTAAAGGATCATAAATATAATGTAGATAATTATCCTTCAAAAGACGTGAAAAAAAGTTTTCAGGATTTTTCAATTAAAACTTTTGGAGTTGATTTAGTTTTGAATTATTCAAATTTTAATTTATTTTTTAATAAACAGCTTATAAAAGATAAAGGATTAGATTTAATAAAAGTTAAACAAGTCTTTAAAGAGTTTTTAATAACACAGCCACAGGTTAAAAGAGTATACACAGAAGAGGAAATTTTAGCTAATTCAGGTAATGATTATTATTTGAATTTTGTTGCAAAAGGATACGATATTACTCAGGATGGAGATATTGTTATTATTAATAAGCCTGGTGATATAGAATATGCAACGACAGGAACATCTCATGGAACACCATATAGTTATGATACACATGTGCCAGCTATTTTTTATGGATGGCATATCAAAAAAGGTGAATCTTATGATAAGAAAGCAATTACTGAAATCGCACCAACAATAGCGCAGAAAATTAAAGTTACTTTCCCAAATGGAACTGAAGCAAAAGTATTACAGGAAGTTTTGGATGAAAAGAAATAAAAACCAATATTCAAAAACCTGTCAATAATGACAGGTTTTTTTATGCCATAAAAAAAAAGACTTTTCAGTTAAGAAAAGCCTTTTAAAATTGAGTGTTTAGTAAGCACTTATTTTAATGTTAGCACTATGCGTTTGCTAACACTAATTCTTCGTTGAAAGGAAGATTCCAAGCTTCAGCAACTCCTTTATAAAGGATTTTTCCGTTAGCAATGTTCAAACCTTTTTTCAATTCTTCGTTTTCATTACAAGCTTTTTGCCATCCTTTGTTTGCTAATTGCACTGCATATGGTAAAGTCGCATTTGTTAAAGCTAATGTAGATGTATAAGGAACAGCACCTGGCATGTTAGCCACACAGTAGTGAACAATATCATCAATAATAAAAGTTGGATTTTCGTGGGTTGTTGGAGTACAAGTTTCAATACAACCACCTTGATCAACTGCTACGTCAACTACAACAGTTCCCGGACGCATTAATTTAAGCATATCACGAGTAATTAAATGAGGTGCTTTTGCTCCTGGAATCAAAACAGCACCAACAATTAAATCAGCTGTAGCGATTGCTTTTGTAATATTATAGTGATTAGACATTTCTGTATTAACGTTTGCAGGCATGATATCATCTAAATAACGTAAACGTGGTAAACTTAAATCCATGATAGTTACCTGAGCACCTAATCCGGCAGCCATTTTTGCAGCTTGAGTTCCTACAATTCCTCCACCTAAAACTAATACTTTAGCTGGCGGTACTCCCGGAACACCTCCTAAAAGAATTCCTCTTCCTTTTAATGGTTTTTCAAGATATTTTGCTCCTTGTTGAATAGCCATACGGCCTGCAACTTCAGACATTGGAACTAATAATGGTAAACTACGATCTGCTTTTTCTACTGTTTCATAAGCTAAACAAACAGCTCCTTTTTCAAGCATAGCATGAGTTAATGGTTCTGAAGAAGCAAAATGGAAATAAGTAAAAAGCAATTGGTCTTTTTTAATTAAAGGATATTCAGATGCAATTGGTTCTTTTACTTTAATGATCATTTCAGCAATAGCATATACTTCTTCAATAGTTGCTAAAACTACTGCACCCGCTTGTGCATATTCTTCATCACTAAAACCACTTCCTAAACCTGCAGTAGATTGAACATAAACAGTATGTCCATGTTTTTTCATTTCAGAAACACCGGCTGGAGTTAAAGCTACACGGTTTTCGTTATTTTTAATTTCTTTAGGAACACCTATTATCATTTGTTATATTTTTTAGTTTTGTGAAATTGTTTTACAAATTTACAGACAGAGAATATATTATGGATAAATGATGTATAAATAAGAAAATATTATTTTATTTAGTATTTTTACAGAAAAATATTCTTTTTAAGGTATGTTTTGATTCTTCAAAAAGAAAAAATGACTGAATTTTAATGATTATTTAAATCGTTTTCGTTATGGCCTTAGATGAAATTGACAAAAAAATCCTACGACTTTTACAGGTAGACGCGCATTATACTTTAAAAGACATTGCAAACAAAATAAATTTGTCATTAACGCCTGTCCATGATCGGGTTAAACGTCTTGAAAAAGAGGGAGTTATTGAAAAATATGTCTCGATTTTAAACAAGAAAAAACTAGGTAATAATCTAACGGTTTATTGCCAGGTTACACTCACAAAACAAACATACGATACTTCGGAAGGATTTAATCAATCGATACTCAATTTACCGGAAGTTGTAGAGTGTAATTATGTATCCGGAAACTTTGATTATATGCTAAAAATTATAATTCCGGATATGGAAAGCTACCATCATTTCCATCAAAAAAAACTTTCTGTTCTACCTGAAGTTTCATTAATTAATACTGTTTTTGTTATTTCTGAAGTAAAAAGTACAACCGTTCTGCCTATTTAATTCAAACAAAAAGCCATCACAAAAATGATGGCTTTAAGAAATAGTTAGTCTTGGTTTTATATTAATAGTAAGTAAAACGTCTTACTTTGGCAATATATTTAGCTAAACGAATAACCTGATGACTATATCCATATTCGTTATCATACCAAATATAAAGCACAATACTTTTTCCATCTTTAGAAACTATTGTTGCGTTGCTATCATATATTGACGGAGCAGAAGTGCCAACAATGTCAGAAGAGACAAGTTCGTTATTTAATGAATATTTAATTTGTTCTACCAATTCGCCTTCCAGAGCATATTTTTTCATTATTTTATTGATAGCTGCTATCGATGTTGCTTTTTTAACTTCAAGGTTTAGGACTACTAAAGACCCATTTGGGACAGGAACTCTAATTGCATTTGAAGTTAATTTACCTTCAAGAGAAGGTATTGCCTTCGCAACTGCACTTCCGGCTCCAGTTTCGGTAATAACCATATTTAATGCAGCAGCTCTGCCGCGACGATATTTTTTGTGCATATTGTCAACCAGATTCTGATCGTTTGTATAAGCATGAATAGTTTCTAAATGACCTTTTATAACTCCTAAACTATCTTCAACAACTTTTAAAATAGGCGTTATAGCATTTGTTGTGCATGATGCAGCCGAAAAAATATCTATCTGATCAGGATTATATTCGGTATGGTTAACACCATGAACAATATTTGGAACCCCCTTTCCAGGTGCGGTCAATAATACCTTGCTAACTCCATTTGAAGTTAAATGTCTTTTTAAAGCTTCTTCTGTAGTAAAAGCACCAGTGTTATCAATAACCAATGCATCATTAATTCCGTATTGAGTGTAATCTATTTCTTCCGGAGTGTTTGCGCTGATAATATGAACAGTAGTTCCGTTAATTATCAAAGCATTATTTTTTGAATCTGCGGTTACTGATCCTTGAAAATCACCATGAATTGAATCGTATCGTAATAAAGAAGCTCGTTTCTCTAAAATGGATGCATCATTTTTGTCACGGGTTACAATTGCTCTTAAACGCAATTGATTTCCCTTGCCGGTTTTCGACATTAATTCTCTGGCTAACAAACGTCCGATTCTTCCAAAACCATATAAAACAACATCTTTTGGCTGAATTTCTTCTGATGATTTTGCTTTCTTCAATTTATCCATTACAAAATACCTTGCGTCCGGATATTTCTCATCTTCTAAGTGATACTCGTAAGTTAGTTTTCCTAAATCTAATTTGGCAGGAGGAAAATCTAATGACAAAATAACTTTTGCAATTTCTACCGAATCAAAAATACTGATTGGTTTGCCAACAAATTCACCTGCATATTGATGCAGATTGATAATGTCGCTGACATTTTTATCCAATAATTGATTTTTAAATAAAACCATTTCGATGGATTTGTCATACCATAAATCGCTTATAATTTTTATTAATTCGACACCGGCTCTTCTTCGGTCGACTTGTAAGGACACTTCTTTTTGGTACAAAGATTTTTTGCTCATAATTGATTAAATTGAAAAAAATAAAATGCTCACTATTTTAGAATTTGGCGCAAAAGTATCCATTTCAATCGATTTCGTAAACTATTTTAGCATTTATTTTTTTAAATAAAAAAGCCACCTTATTTTTCTAAGATGGCTTTTTAACAGTTTTCAGTCACAGTCACAGTTGTCAGTTTTTTGAGACTGAATACTGAGACTGAATACTGAGACTAAATAATTATTCTAAGAATTTCCCCATTCTTATTGATCATTTCAATTCGAACACTTTGTCCCTCGTCTTTTTTACTTAAAAGTTTCGAAACAGTTTCAACATTTGTCGCTTTTACATTATCAATACTCAAAATAATATTGCCTTGTAATTCGTTTTGATATTGTGCCAAATTCTCGTTGGTTATGTTTTTAATTTTCACACCATAATCAATATGGAATTTCTTTTTATCCGAAGCATCGATATTTTCTAATTCGATTCCTTTAAATTCAGTACTATAAAACTCATTTTTGCTTAAAATTACCGGAACAATCTTCGTTTTTCCATCTCGAATATAAGTTACTTTAACTACATCATTTGGTCTTTTGGTATTAATGTAACCCGAAAGATCAGCAAAAGAAGCAATATTTTGTTCGTCCAGTTTTACAATAATATCAGCTTTTGTTAAACCTGCTTTTTCAGCTCCCGAATTTTTAGAAACCTTACTAATATAAAATCCTTCAGTTTGAGCAATTCCTAATTCTTTTGATGCATTACTATTTAATTCGCCACCTTCAACACCTAAAATTCCGCGTTGAACATTTCCGAATTCCATTATATCTTCGATAATTTTTCGCGCAATATTCGAAGGAACAGCAAATGAATATCCAACATAAGATCCTGTCATTGACGAAATCATAGTATTAATCCCAATTAATTCTCCTCTGGTATTTACCAATGCACCACCGCTGTTTCCCGGATTAACCGCAGCATCAGTCTGAATAAAAGATTGAATTCCATTTGCATTTAAATCTCTGGCTTTCGCCGAAACAATTCCGGCAGTAACAGTAGAATTTAAATTATACGGATTTCCAACAGCCAAAACCCATTCACCAACTTTTACACTATCAGAATTTGCAAAAGCAGTATAAGGAAGTTTTTCATCAGCATCAATCTTTAATAAAGCAATATCCATTTTAGAATCTGTACCAATTAATTTTGCCTTATATGATTTTTTGTTATTTAAAGTGATTTCAATTTCTGTTGCATCTTTGATAACATGATTATTTGTTACGATATAACCATCTTCAGAAATAATAACACCAGAACCGGTTCCTACTTGTTCTTGCTGCTGCTGTCCTCCATAACCGTAGAAAAATTCCATCATAGGATTGCTAACTGTTCGGCGGGAAACATTTTTCACGTGTACAACAGTATGAATTGTTCTGTCTGCTGCTTCGGTAAAATCGACAGTTTCAGAGGCTAATCCAACATTCCTTCCGTATGAATTAGGCGCAAGAGTTACAACAGAATTTCCTTTTCCAAAAAAAGAATTATTACTCTCAAATAATAACTTGTAAGCGCCAAGAGTAGTAGCACCACTGAATAATGACACTAAAAATAAGGTTGACAATCTTTTCATAATTAGAATATAGGTTTAAGTTATTTACACGTAAAATTAATTGAAAATATTATTTGATAAAACGGTTTAACGCTCTTTAACAATGATTAACATTTCATTAATTAATAGTTCGTACTTTTGTGCTTATTAATAGAATAAAAATGCAAATAGAATTTTATAAATATCAAGGTACAGGGAACGATTTTGTGATGATTGACAATCGTTCTGATTTTTTTCCTAAAGAAGATATCAAACTAATTGAGCGTTTATGTGACCGACGTTTTGGCATTGGCGCTGACGGACTTATATTATTAGAAAATGATTCTGAAACAGATTTTAGAATGGTTTATTATAATTCTGATGGAAATCAAAGTTCAATGTGTGGTAATGGAGGACGTTGTTTAGTGGCATTCGCAAATCAATTAGGCGTTATCGACAATAAAACAACTTTTATCGCTACAGATGGTTTGCATCACGCATCAGTAGGAGATGATGCTATTATTTCATTGCAAATGATTGATGTTGATCAAATACAAAAGAAAGATTCTTATACTTTTTTAAATACAGGATCTCCACATCATGTACAAATTGTTGACGATTTAGAACATTATAATGTAAAAGAAAACGGAGCAGCAATTCGTTATGGTGAATTATATGGAGAAAAAGGAAGTAATGTCAATTTTGTAAAAAAAGTGGATGATACTACTTTCTCACTTCGTACTTATGAAAGAGGTGTTGAAGATGAAACCCTGGCTTGCGGAACCGGAGCAACGGCAGTTGCAATTGCTATGAACGCCATTGGTCAAACAGATAAAACTTCGATCAATTTAAATGTTGAAGGTGGGAAATTGGTTGTTTCTTTTGATAAATTGGGCGATCATTTTTCAAATGTTTTCTTAACCGGACCAGCAAAATTTGTTTTTAAAGGAACAATTGAAATATAATCAATAATGTCAGTCTGAGCGAAGTCGAAGACAAAATCTAAAATCTACAGTCAAAAATCTAAAATTAAAATGATTACACTCAAAGGCGATTCAATTTATCTTCGGGCATTAGAACCTAATGATTTAGAGTTTGTTTATGCTATGGAAAATGATCAGAGCATTTGGGAAGTCAGTAATACACAAACACCTTACAGTCGTTTTTTGGTTCGTCAATATCTTGAAAATGCACATCAGGATATTTATGAGGCAAAACAATTGCGCTTGGCAATTTGTCAGGACGAAGATTTTCCTGCTATCGGATTAATCGATTTATTTGAATTTGATCCGAAAAATAACAGAGCCGGAATTGGAATTGTCATTCAAAATAGAGAAAACAGAAACCAAAACATTGGTTCTGAGGCTTTAGAGTTATTAATTAAATACTCTTTTCATAATTTAAACCTGCATCAATTATATGCAAATATTAATGTAGGAAATGTAGCAAGTATAGCTCTTTTTACTAAATTTGGGTTTGAGAAAATAGGAATTAAAAAAGATTGGATATTGCTAAATGGCCACTATCAAGATGAAGCAATTTTTCAGTTAATTAATAAACAAATTTAAATTTTTAGCTTTGAGTATAAAAAAAATCATCACGTTAACTGCCGTAGCCGTAGTTTCAGTTTTAATAATTTACGGATTTATTTTAATAAGCAGAATTTTTAGCGCCAATACTAAATTCGAAGAAAAAGAACTTTATGTATATGTTCCAACAGGAGCTGATTATACAGATGTAAAAAAAATATTGGAACCTTACATTAAAAATTACGACAATTTTGAAATGGTAGCCAATAAGAGAAGCTATCCCGAAAATGTAAAATCTGGGCGTTTTTTGCTTAAAAAAGATATGAATAATATCGATTTGATTCGTGCGATGCGATCTAATGTCCCGGTTAAATTAGCTTTTAATAATCAGGAGCGTTTAGAAAATTTTGCGGGAAGAGTTGGTTCAGAAATTGAAGCAGATAGTTTATCGCTAATGAAAGCCATTAAAGATTCAACCTTCTTGAAAGAAAACGGTTTTAATGAAGAAAATGTTTTCGCGATGTTTATTCCTAATACATATGAAGTTTACTGGAATACGTCAGCAATAAAATTCCGTGATAAAATGATCAAGGAATATCATAATTTCTGGACACCGGAAAGAATTGCAAAAGTAGAAAAACAAGGATTAACGCCGGTTCAGGCTACAATTTTAGCTTCTATTGTTCATAAAGAATCTGTGAAAAAAGATGAAAGGCCTCGTATTGCAGGCGTTTATTTAAACAGATTACGTTTGGCAATGCCTTTACAAGCAGATCCAACCGTTATTTACGCGTTAAAATTAAAAGCAAATGATTTTGATCAGGTAATAAAGAGAGTTTTCTATAACGACTTGATAATGAAGTCTCCATATAATACTTACGTGAATGTAGGACTTCCTCCGGGTCCAATTGCAATGCCTGATATTACAGCTCTTGAAGCCGTTTTAAATCCTGAAAAAAACGATTATATTTATTTTTGTGCAAGTGTAGATCGCTTTGGTTATCATGAATTTGCTTCAACATACGAACAGCATCAAATTAATGCAAAAAAATACTCAGACTGGATAGCAAGTCAGGGAGTGACAAGATAAAATAGATACACTTATTTTAAAAAAACCGAGGCAATAGCTTCGGTTTTTTTATTGAATTATTTTTATAAATAGTTGCATTCATGAATTTAAAAGAATTTTATTAGTTTACGAACTTCGTATTTTTGACGTCAATTTTAAATGATTTTAATTGAAAATGTAAATTGCATGAATCGAATTTAACTTTTTGATAATAAATAAACTTTTGAAAGTGTAAAAATTTGATTTTTGCTATTCAAATTAAACAGAAGTAATCTCAAATATGAGTGAAAAGGACGCTAATATTGTAGGTTTAATATTTCAATTTTAACAAAATTGCTAAAAATTTGATAAAAATGACATTTTTAGGAATTTTTTTTTCACGTTTTCAAGGTTAAAAAAATGTTAGGCCGATCGCTCGAATACTGCATCAATAAAGGGTTTCAAAGGAAAATTGAGATTCTTACAAATGCTTAAATAACTGAATATCAGTATTGTTTTGTATTTATTATCTTTGCATCGTAGAAATTTCAAAAGGGTGACAGCGTTTTGAAGAAAAACAATTTATGATAAAGAAATGGTATTTTTATGCGAGTTTGATCGTTATTATTACATTTTTAAGTTTGGGTTTTAAACCCTTTAATCTAAAAACCAAACCTTGGTTTTTAATAGAAAAAACAGATGGATCTGAATACTTATTTCCATCGCAGGAAGTAGATGATTATCCTACTTTACACAAGTTAAATGCCCCATTTACCGGAAAACGTCTTATAGGTTTTAAAGAAGCAGTTGCTTTTAAAGAATCTCAGGGAAAATACCGATTGGTAAATTCTCTTGGATACATGGGCAAATACCAATTTGGTTCTAAAGCATTAAGAGCCATCGGTGTAAAAAATGAAAAAGCCTTCTTAAAAGACCCTGCTTTACAAGAAAAAGCTTTTATTGCATTATTATCCATAAACAAATGGATTTTGCGTAATGAAATTGTAAGGTATGAAGGAAAAACCATTAATGGAGTTGAAATTACCGAATCAGGAATTTTGGCAGCTGCACATCTTGGTGGTGCAGGATCAGTAAAAAACTTCTTTAAAAATAAAGGAAACAGGCATTTTAGAGATGCTTACGGTACTTCATTAAAAAGTTATATGAAAGCTTTTGGAGGTTATGATCTTTCTTATATTGAAGCAGATAGCAATGCTACAATAAACGATTAAAGTATTAAAAGAAATAAAAAATCCCGAGTAATCGGGATTTTTTTATGGAATATTTTAATCAATTAATATTTCTAAAATTTTAATAGCAGCTTCACTTATTTTAGTTCCCGGACCAAAAACGGCAACTGCACCGGCATCAAATAAATATTGATAGTCCTGTGCCGGAATTACTCCGCCCACAATTACCATTATATCCTCTCGGCCGTGTTTTTTTAATTCTTCAATAACTTGAGGAACTAATGTTTTATGACCTGCGGCTAACGATGAAACACCTAAAATGTGAACGTCATTTTCGACAGCTTGTTTGGCAGCTTCTGCGGGAGTTTGAAATAATGGACCAATATCAACATCAAAACCAACATCAGCATAGCCTGTTGCTACAACTTTTGCACCCCGATCATGCCCGTCTTGTCCCATTTTGGCAATCATAATTCTAGGGCGTCGTCCCTCTTGTTTTGCAAAGGCGTCAGCAAGTTGTTTTGCCTTTTCAAAATTTTCATCGTTTTTTATTGCTGCACTATACACACCGCTAAAGGATTTAATTTGTGCTTTATACCTTCCAAAAACACTTTCAAGAGCATCACTGATTTCGCCTAAAGTAGCTCTGTTTCTGGCAGCTTCAATAGCAATTTCAAGTAAGTTACCTTCTTTGGTTTTGGCACAAAGAATTAATTTTTCGAGTGATTGATTTACTTTTTCAGTATCTCTTTTTGATTTTATTTCTTCAAGACGATCAATTTGCTGTTTACGAACCATTTGGTTGTCTACATCCAAAATATGTAAAGGATCTTCTTTTTCTAATCGATATTGATTTACACCAACAATAATATCCTGACTGCTATCAATTCTGGCTTGTTTTCTGGCAGCAGCTTCTTCAATTCGAAGTTTCGGAATTCCGGCTTCAATCGCTTTAGTCATTCCGCCTAATTCTTCCACTTCTTCGATTAGTTTCCAAGTATTTTCGGCAATTTCATTCGTCAGGCTTTCAACATAATAACTGCCCGCCCAAGGATCTACAGTTTTAGTAATTTTAGTTTCTTCCTGTAGATAAATTTGCGTATTACGTGCAATTCTTGCCGAAAAATCGGTTGGCAGAGCAATTGCTTCATCTAAGGCATTTGTATGTAAAGATTGAGTTCCTCCAAAAGCTGCTGCAGTAGCTTCAATACAAGTTCTGGCAACATTATTAAACGGATCTTGCTCTGTTAAACTCCATCCACTGGTTTGACAATGTGTTCTTAAAGCCAAAGATTTATCACTTTTCGGATTAAACTGCTGTAATAATTTTGCCCAAATCATCCGTCCGGCTCTCATTTTTGCAATTTCCATAAAATGATTCATCCCAATAGCCCAAAAGAAAGACAGTCTTGGCGCAAAATCATCAATTGTCATTCCGGTTGATAATCCGGTTCTAATATATTCCAGTCCATCTGCCAAAGTATAGGCCAATTCGATATCAGCTGTGGCCCCGGCTTCCTGCATATGATAACCGGAAATGGAGATGGAATTGAATTTCGGCATTTTCTTGCTTGTAAATTCAAAAATATCAGCAATAATCTTCATCGAAGGCGTTGGCGGATATATATACGTATTTCGAACCATGAATTCTTTCAAAATATCATTCTGAATCGTTCCTGAAAGTTTTTCAATTGCAACACCTTGTTCCTCTGCAGCGACAATATAAAAAGCCATAATAGGTAACACAGCGCCATTCATCGTCATAGAAACCGACATTTCATCCAAAGGAATCTGATCAAAAAGCACTTTCATATCCTCTACAGAATCTATGGCAACACCAGCTTTTCCAACATCGCCAACAACTCTTTCATGATCAGAATCGTAACCGCGATGCGTTGGCAAATCAAAAGCGATAGAAAGCCCTTTTTGTCCCGCAGCCAAATTTCTTCTGTAAAAAGCATTGCTTTCTTCTGCAGTAGAAAATCCTGCATATTGACGAATTGTCCACGGACGTCTAACGTACATTGTTGCGTAAGGACCACGTAAATTCGGTGCAAAACCTGCTCCAAAATCAAGAAATTCTAAATCTTCAATATCTTTTTCAGAATAGGTTTCTTTCAACTCAATTCCTTCGGCTGTAGTGAAGTTGTGTGTTATAGTTTTTGAGTTATGCGTCTGTTCGCTTAACTCATGACTTTTAAATTCTAACTTTATATGTTTAAGGTCTTTTCTTATCATTGAAATACTCTTTTGAGTAGATTATTAATTACTTCTAAAAAATGATTATTCAAGTTCTAATCGTTCCTGTTCCAGCTTTTCAGCCAATCTTTTCTCTATAATAGGAGTAATTAATGTTTTTCTTGGTTTTATTTTTACAAAAGGAAACAATTCTAAATCATGTTTCATTTTGTCATCTTTATTTGGATATTTATTCGTTCCTAACAAAACTTCTTTTTTAGAATCGAATAATTCCTGTTCTTTTGCAGCGCTTTCCTGGATTTTCTTTTTGATAATTCCGTCATTTAAAAGTTTCAGAAAACCGCCGTTTGCCTCAATATCTTTAAATAAAGTCAAACTTTTTTCGGCCAGTTGCATGGTTAAACTTTCGATATAATAACTTCCATCAGCCGGATTATTTACTTTATCAAAATAACTTTCATGTTTTAAAATCAGCAGTTGATTTCGTGCAATTCGATCTCCAAACTCATTGTCTTTATGATACAAAGAATCGTAAGGCAAATTAGCAACAGCATCTGCACCGCCCAAAACAGCCGACATGCATTCGGTTGTCGTGCGAAGCATGTTGACATTGTAATCGTAAATTGTTTTGTTGCGTTTGGTTGGTGAAGCCAATATGTGGCAATCTAAATTTGGATTATATTCATCAGCAATTAATTTAAAAAGCATTCGTAAAGCGCGAAGTTTTGCAATTTCAAAGAAATAGTTCGTACCTACAGCAACCTGAAAAACAATTGGTTTAGAAATATTAGGCAAACGATTTAAATATTCATTGGCATGAGCCAGACTATAGGCAATTTGCTGTGTAATATTTGCGCCGGCATTTTGATATAAACCTAAATCTATACTTATTAATGAAAGGTTTGTGGTTGCTTTTGAAATTTTTTCAATCGTTTCAAAATTATTTTTATCAGATGTTGAAAGCCAATTTCCTTCTCTTGCAAAATGACCAATCGGATCCAGATTACAATAAAAAGCTGCCTTTTTCTGAATAGAAATAGTGTCCAGTTTTTTTACGAAATCGATTGAGATAAAATTTAAATTAAAGTAAACGATTCTGTTTTCTAAAGGAAGATTTTCTAATAATTTTTGAATGTCAATTTTTTCGTTTTCAATAGTAAAACGCAAACTTTCTGCACCTCTTTCGATAGTGTTTATAGCTCTTTGTATTGATTTTTCGATATCGTAAACAAAAATGTTTTGACAAATTTTAAAGTCACTTGCTTTTGTTTTTACAGCAGCAGTTTTAGAGAATTCATCTCTGTGATAAAATGGTTTTACCTGAATATCTTCCGGAGAATTCCAAATTACAGTTTCGTTATAATCAGCTCCATCTAATTCAAACTGAATTTTTTGTTTCCATTGTTTGGATGAAATTGGATTAAAATCGTCGAAAAGGGTAGTAGCCATTTGGTGTTTTTTTCTGATTATTCTTTATCTTGAATAGTGTCTCCTTCAAAATGAATGATGTAAATATCTTCGCTGTCTTTTTTCATGAAATATTTCTCGCGAGCGTATTTTTCTATTTGTTCAGGGTTTTTTAGTTGTTTTATTTGTTCCTGATCTTTTTTAATTTCTTCTTGATAATAACTTTTATTGTCTTCGAGTTCATTAATTTGATTATCTAAAAAGCGATGATCAAAATAGGAGTAATTGTCTAGAAAAAGCATCCATATTACAAAAAACAGTAAAACCCAGACATATTTATTGCCAAGAAATTTAAGCCAGGATTTGTCTTTATACGGATTTTTCATTTTTGTTTTCATTTTAGCCCCGATGGAGCCGATATCCTTTTTGTGTCTGCCTTTGGCGGACATAAAAAGATAAAGGCGAGAGCGGGAAATAGCTCCAAATTATTATGGAATAAATTTACAATAAAAATTATGAAATTCGTTGATTAATTACTGCACGAACTACATCAATTGCAACGGTATTGTATTTGTCATTTGGGATAATAATATCGGCAAAAGCTTTAGAAGGTTCTATAAATTGCTCATGCATAGGTTTTAATGTGTTTTGATAACGTGTTAAAACTTCATCAATATCACGTCCTCTTTCAGAAATATCACGTTTTAAACGACGAATTAATCTTTCGTCGGAATCTGCGTGAACATATATTTTGATTTCAAAAAGATCACGAAGTTCAGGATTTGTCAAAATTAAAATACCTTCAACAATCATTACCTTTCTTGGATGAGTTGAAATAGTGTCATCAGTTCTATTGTGCTGAATAAATGAATATACTGGCTGATCTATCGTTTCGCCGGCCTTTAATGCTTTTAAATGCTTTACTAATAATTCAAAATCAATAGCGCGAGGGTGATCAAAATTAATTAATGCTCTTTCGTCGAAAGACAAATTATGGGTCTCTTTATAGTATGAATCCTGAGAAATTACGCCAACTTCCGTATCTGGTAATTCATTCATAATTTGGTGTACAACCGTTGTTTTTCCACTTCCTGTTCCTCCTGCAATTCCAATAATGAGCATAAAATCGATGTTATATTTGTTTCGGCAAAAATAAATAATTTATGTGGATTGATAATTGAATCCGAACTTTAAAATTGATTTATTAAAACAAAAAAATCCCGATAGCAAAGCCATCGGGATTTTCGTGCAATCAGTATAGTTTTTATAAAATATTCTGAATTTAGTAAGCACTTGTAATTATTTATTCTTTTTTGCTTTAATCATCATTTCAAGCTGATCCCAAAGTTCTTCCGGAATTGCTTCTAATAAATTGAATTGTCCGGCGCCTTTTAACCATTCGCCACCGTCAATCGTAATAACATCGCCATTTACATAAGCTGAAAAATCAGAAACTAAATAAGCAGCTAAATTTGCCAATTCCTGATGATCGCCTACACGTTTTAAAGGCACTTTTTTTGCCATATCAAATTTTTCGGCAAGATCTCCGGGCAATAATCTGTCCCACGCACCTTTAGTAGGAAACGGTCCCGGCGCGATTGCGTTAGAACGAATTCCGTATTTTGCCCATTCTACCGCAAGACTTCTTGTCATAGCCAAAACTCCGGCCTTAGCCGTAGCACTTGGCACAACATATGCAGATCCTGTCCAGGCATAAGTAGTAACAATATTTAAAATCGTTGCCGATGTTTGTTTACTGTCAATCCAGTGTTTTCCAAAAGCAAGTGTACAGTTTTTAGAACCTTTTAGTACGATATCTATAACAGTATCAAATGCATTTGCAGATAAACGTTCTGTTGGAGAAATAAAATTTCCGGCAGCATTGTTCAAAAGAACATCTACTTTGCCAAAAGTTTTTAAAACTTCCTGAAGCATGTTTTCTACTTCTTCATAATGACGAACATCACATTGAACCGGTAAACATTTTCCACCAGTTTCAGTTTCAAGTTCTGCAGCAGTATTTTTTAGCTTTTCTAAATCTCTTGAAGTAATCGCTACCTGAGCTCCTAATTCTAAAAAATATTTAGTCATTGCTTTTCCCAAACCGCTTCCGCCGCCTGTAACTACTATAACTTTGCCCTTTAAAGCATCGTCACGTAACATTTTATCTGTATAGCTCATACTTTTCTTTTTTTACAATATTAATTAAATAAAATAGGATGCACGCATAATAATGTTATAAAATTTTGATAAACTTTATATTTTGCATAATTTTTTGGCTGCTGATTCTAATGTGAAGTCATCTTTGGCAAAGCAAAAACGTATTAATTTTTGATCTTTTTGATCCGAATAAAAAGTTGAAATTGGAATAGCAGCAACCCCATGTTCTGTAATAAGATTTTTGCAAAAAGTAACATCATCTTCAATGGAGATATTGGCATACGAAGCAACCTGAAAATAAGTTCCCTCGCAAGGTTTCAATTCAAAACGGCTGTTTTTGAGTAACTTTTGAAAATAATCTCGTTTTTCCTGATAAAATTTCCCAAGTAAATTAACATCAACGACATTTAAATATTGACTAATAGCAACTTGCGAAATACTATTTACACTAAAAACCAAAAACTGATGCACTTTTTTAATTTCTTTCATCAGATATTCAGGAGCAATTGTGTAACCAATTTTCCAGCCCGTAATATGAAATGATTTTCCAAAAGAAGAAACCATAATACAGCGATCTAAAAGGAAATTTTTAGCATGTGCCGAAATATGTTTCTCTTCAAAAGTAATATATTCGTACACTTCATCAGATAAAACCAATATATCAGGATATTTTGAAAGCAGTTTTTCTAATGCTAAAAAATCATTTTGGGTTAAAATTTTTCCCGTTGGATTATGTGGATTATTGATGATAATCATTCTGGTTTTTGCCGAAAATGCATTTTCAATCGTTTCCCAATTTGGCGTATAATCATCATTTAAAGCAACTCTTACAGGTTTTGCATTGCAAAGTAAAACAGGAGATTCGTATGAATCATAACTCGGATCTAAAATAACCACTTCATCTCCGGTTCTTACCAGAGCCAAAATCGAAGTAAAAATTCCCTGAGTTGCACCGGCTGTAACCAAAATTTCAGTTTCCGGATCAATCGTTCTGTTATAAGAGCTTTGAACGAGTTTTGAAATCTGATTCAACAATGGCGGATAACCCGACATTGGCGTATATTGGTGCACATTTTCTTTCGCTAATTTTGCAATAATATCTGTCAGCCTTTCATCAACAGGAAAATTAGGAAATCCCTGCGAAAGATTAATCGCATTATATTCGGTTGCCATTTTAGACATTACCGTAAAAATACTTGTAGTTATGTGCGGAAGTTTACTCATTAGAAAGTTTGTTGATTAAAAACTTGTGAGCGAAATAGGGATAATACTTAGCTAACCGTTATCTCTCCGGCATTTAAAGTTTCATCCACTTTAGTTTTTCCACCTTCTTTTGTTGTTTGTGAAAATATACTTTGTACAGAGCAAATCAAAATCAGGATTAGAAACTTTTTCATTATATGTGGCTTTTAAGTTAGTTTACATTTTATGAATAATGAAAATTGTAGGTCGATTGTGAAGATCAACTTTTAGTTTTTTCCAGTCAGAAACGCGTAATGTTTTAATAAATTCTGTAGGTAACGTAATATCTGTTGCAATACAAAGATGCGTTGCAGGATTTAAGATTTGCAAAAGATCTTCGACTAATTTATTATTTCTATAAGGTGTTTCAATAAAAATTTGAGACTGGTTTTTGTCTTGGGATAATTTCTCAAAATGTTTTAAAGCCGATTTTTTCTCGTCCTTATCAATTGGTAAATAACCATTAAAAGTAAAACTTTGCCCGTTCATTCCAGAAGCCATCATCGCCAATAGGATAGAAGAAGGCCCAACTAAAGGCACAACCTGAATTCCTTTTTCGTGCGCCAGTTTTACAATAACAGCACCGGGATCAGCAACTCCGGGACAACCGGCTTCACTCATTAATCCCATATTTTTTCCTTCTAATAAAGGTTTTATAAAATCTAAATGCTCGCTCGGTTCTGTGCGTTTATTTAAAGTAAAAAGAACAAGTTCTGATTGTTTTTTTTCAGGATAAACAGCTTTTATTGATTTTCTGGCAGTTTTGTCATTCTCAACAATATAATAATCTATAAGTTCAATACTTCTTTTTACTGTTTGAGGTAAAACATCCATCGGATCGCTTTCACCCATAGTAGTTGGAATTAAATATAGTTTTCCTGGAAGTTTCATGTGTTTTACTTTATAGATTATAAAATGAAAAATTTTCAATTATTAAGGAAGCAATAATTGAAACAGATAAGTTAAGAATGTTTTTCGATGAGTTTTTTTGCGATAATATCCGTTACTTCGTCAAGCATTTGATACACATTATCAAATCCGTTCGAAACACCAAAGTAAGGATCGGGAACATCTACATTTTCATCAGGAAATAATTCATTCAAAATAAGCTGAACTTTATTTTTATGTTCCGGTGTTTTGGCAAGATGAATGACATCTCTGTAATTAGAGTTGTCCATAACATATATATAATCGAATTCATCAAAATCAGAAGTTTGAAATTGTCTTCCTTTTTGACCATCAATACATAAACCATTTTTTTGTGCAACAGCAATAGAACGTTTGTCCGGCGAATGGCCTACATGCCACGAACCTGTTCCTGCTGAATCAACTGTAAAATTTTCGTTTGGCAGTTTTGATGCTAAAATACCTTCGGCTAAAGGTGACCTGCAAATATTACCCAAGCAAACCATTAAAATTTTTACTGGCATGATGCGCGTTTATAGCGTTAATTTTTTGTTGATGTCTTCGACAAATTTCTTGAATTGTTTGTCTGTTGAAACTAAATTGTCAACAGTTTTACAAGCGTGTAATACGGTAGCATGATCGCGATCTCCAATTTGTGAACCAATGTTTGCCAAAGAAGCTTTAGTAAATTTCTTTGCAAAAAACATAGCCAATTGTCTCGCCTGAACCACGTGTCTTTTTCTAGTTTTAGATTGAAGTGTTTCAATATCCAACTGAAAATAATCAGACACAATTTTTTGAATATAATCGATAGAGATTTCTCTCTTTACGTTTTTAACAAATTTCTCTACAACGCTTTTTGCCAACTCAATTGTAACTTCTTTTTTATTGAAAGAAGATTGTGCGATTAATGAAATAATGGCACCTTCAAGTTCGCGAACATTGGTTTTGATATTGCGGGCAACATATTCAATAATGTCTTCCGGCATTTCAACACCATCGCGGTAAAGGATGTTTTTTAAGATCGAAATACGGGTTTCGTAATCCGGTTGGTGTAACTCAGCAGATAATCCCCATTTAAAACGAGATAATAAACGCTGTTCAATATCCTGCATATCAACAGGTGCTTTATCCGAAGTTAAAATTACTTGCTTTCCGTTTTGGTGCAAATAATTAAAAATATGGAAAAATACGTCCTGAGTTCCTGATTTTCCAGATAAAAACTGAACATCATCAATAATTAAAACATCGATTAATTGGTAAAAGTGAATGAAATCATTACGATTATTCTTTTTTACCGAATCAATATATTGTTGCGTGAAAATTTCGGCAGAAATATATAAAACCGTTTTTTCAGGATATTTGTCTTTTACTTCAACACCAATAGCGTGTGCTAAATGCGTTTTTCCTAAACCAACTCCGCCAAAAATCAATAACGGATTAAATGAAGTTCCGCCGGGCTTATTGGCAACAGCCATACCTGCAGAACGGGCCAAACGGTTTGAATCTCCTTCAAGGAAATTATCAAAACTGTAATTAGCATTTAACTGTGATTCAATTTTAAGATTTCTGATTCCCGGAATTACAAACGGATTTTTAAGTTCCGGATTTAAGTTTTTAAACGGAGCATCAACCTCTTGCGGTTTCATGGGCACTCTGTTGGCACTTGGCAACTGTTCCGTAAACGGTTGTTTATTGCCATAAGTGTTTTCCATTTTAATTTTATAGAGTAACTTTGCGTTTTTTCCCAGTTCTTTGGTAAGCGCAACTTTCAATAATTTAACATAGTGTTCTTCTAACCATTCGTAGAAAAATTTACTTGGCACTTGAATATATAACGCGTTGTCGGTTAGCTCAACTGATTTGATTGGTTCGAACCAAGTTTTATATGCTTGATCTTGAATATTGTCTTTTATAAAGGACAAACAGTTTTCCCATACCGATTGAGCAGTTTTAGTCATAGATTCAGATAAATTTTTATATTATTGATAAAGATTCTCCTAATAAAAAAGGAGCAATTTTATTCCGTATTTCGGGATAACAAATATGTGAACAAATTTCTGTAAAAAAAAATATTTTGCCCTCTAATTTTATAAAAAAAAGTTGTAAGTGAACTTTTAAAAATTTAAATTTTTTAATCTGTAAATAATGAAAAATCATCAAACGCAAGTGCGTGTTCGTTACTCTGAAACCGATCAAATGGGAGTTGTTTATCACGGTAATTACATACCTTATTTTGAGATAGGACGCGTGGAATGGCTTAGAAATAAAGGGATTTCGTATAAAAGCATGGAAGAAAGCGGAATCGGATTACCAATTGTTTCGATGCAAATAAATTATAAAAAATCAGCACGTTATGATGAGCTTCTTACAATTCATACTACTTTCAAAAGTCAGTCATCTGTTAAGATTGAATTTGACTGCGCAATCTATAATGAGGCAAATGAGTTATTAACAACTGCGGTGTTTATTTTAGTATTTATTTCGTTAAAAACAGGTCGTCCTACAGCTCCTCCGGATTATATTTTAGAATTATTTAAAACACTTGTATAATTGTTAAATCGCACTTGTTTTTTATATCAAATTATATAGTTTTGATGTCAATTTCAAACATTAAATCAAAAATGTCGAATATCATTTCGGCATTTTTTTTTCGTGTTTTTGTAATTATTTTGCCAATAGGCAATCCTGTTTCTTCATCAATTTCCATTTCCTGAGATACAATTTCCAGTTTTTTTTCTTTAATCACACGCATTACTTTATTCATATTTTTGTAATCAAAAGAGATTAAAAAATGAACATCGATCGTTTTTTTGACAATTTCACAAACTTCAAGTGTCATTTGTGCCGTTGTTTTGTAAGCAGTAATTAATCCTCCAACACCTAATTTAATACCGCCAAAAATCCGAACAACCACAACAAGAACATTGGTTAGACCAAAAGATTGTATTTGTCCGTAAATTGGCGCGCCTGCCGTATTACTCGGTTCACCATCGTCATTGGCGCGGTAAGAAATTTTTGGAGCCGTACCAATTTGATACGCATAACAATAGTGTACTGCGTGAGGATGCTGTTTTTTTAAGTTCTCGATAATAGGTTTTACCGCGTCCTCATTTTCTATAGGAAAAGCATATCCAAAGAATTTACTGCCTTTTTCCTTAAAAAGCACTTCCTCAGATTCAAAAGCAATAGTTTGATACGTATCGTTATATTCCAAAAGTAAATTTCTAAATGTTAATAGTTTTTAGCGACGAATTTGCTTCGCCTGTTCGCTATCGCTCGGGTCACCAATCTGTATGAGTTAAAAAGATTCAAGCTGATTTACGCAGATTATAATTAAAATTAAATCTGCTCAAATCTGCAGAATCTGCGTAAAAAAAATCATCTTAATCTTTTAATCTGTGGCAAAAGACCTAAAGTATTTTTTTATCAAATAAATCAACGACATCTTCCTGACCCACTTGCAAATTCCAAACGTGAAGCCCTAAAGCAGCGGCGGCATCTGTGTTTTCTTTTTTATCATCTACAAACAAAGTACGTTTTGGCGATAATTCATGTTTGTTAATAATGTATTGATAAGCTTCAGGATTTGGTTTGCGTTTTCCAATTTCAAAAGAAAAATAAACTTTTTCAAAACATTGGTAGAAATCGCTGTAAAAAGAAATTCCGCTTTTATTTTCGAAAGTTTCGATATGAATAGAATCAGTATTGCTTAATAAAAATAAACGGTATTTTTTTGAAAGCATTTGCAGAAACTCCAATCGATATAAAGGGAAATCAGCCAAAACAGCATTCCATGCTTTCAGGATTTCTTCGATAGAAGCATTTGGTAATTGTTTTTGAAAACCTGCCAAAAAATCATCATGCGAAATATCACCCGTTTCAAACAAAATATTCAAACGATCCAATTCAGAATTCCACTCCGTTAAGCCTAATTGCTGCAATCCCGAAATAGTGGCTTGTTTATCTAAATTGATAAAAATATCTCCAAAGTCAAAAATTATAGTATCAATCATGATTGCTAAAATATATTAATTCGTCGTTTTTGATGTAGGTTTTTGATGCATTTTTCTTAGAAATAACTGGAGCTTTTATTCCTTTTTCAAAAGAAGTTTTCCCGATAAAGACGCGTGCTTCGTCCCAAATATTTTGATCTATAAAAGATTGTAAAGTTTGTAAACCACCTTCAATAATAATAGACTGTATTTGGTTTTGATGTAAAACAGTTAGAATTTGCGGAATAATATTTTGGTTAAAATCAATTACTTCAAAGGTAGTGTTTTCTGCCGAAAAGCTAATTTCAGATTTTGTAAATACAATTGTTTTTACACTGTCATCAAAAATAAAGCTGTCTTTAGAAATACGGTTATTTTGATCCAAAACAACTCTCACCGGATTACTTCCCGCCCAATCTCGTGTGTTTAATTTCGGATTATCGTCAATAACAGTGTGGGTTCCTACCAAAATAGCTTGTTCTTCGCTTCGCCATTTATGAACCAATTGTCTTGAATATTGATTTGTAATCCAAACCGGTTTTCGTTCCTTATTAATTTCTTTTTCAGGTGCTAAAAAACCATCCTGACTTTCGGCCCATTTTAATAGTATATAAGGTCTTTTTTTCTGATGAAAAGTAAAAAAACGTTTATTGAGTTCATGACATTCATTTTCTAAAACGCCAACAGTGACATTTATTCCGGCTGCAATGAGTTTCTTGATACCGTTTCCAGCCACTTTTTCGTTTGGATCAACAGTTCCAACAACAACATTTGGAATCTCATTTGCAATAATTAAATCACAACAAGGAGGCGTTTTTCCAAAATGGCTGCAAGGTTCCAAACTCACATAAATAGTAGCTTTTTTTAATAGCGATTTATCTTTTACAGATCGAATTGCATTTACTTCAGCGTGAGGTTCTCCCGCTTTTTTATGCCATCCTTCGCCAATAATTTGATTTTCGTAAACAATAACGCTTCCTACCATCGGATTTGGATATGTTGTTCCAAAACCATTTCGGGCCAATTCAATGCAGCGCTTTATGTATTTCTCCTGTATATTCACATTACAAAAGTAGTTATTTTTGGGTTTATTGCCGATAGCGAAAGGATAGTTGTGAAACATTCTGATTTGTTATAAAACTATCGGAAAAGTATTTCTACTTTTGTAATATATCATACTAATTTGAAATATGGAAAATTGGGTTATCAGAAGGATTAAAAAGGAAGACAATCAGGCAGTTGCGCAACTAATAAGATCTGTTTTTGACGAAATGGAAATTCCAAAAGTAGGAACAGCGTATGCAGATCCATATTTAGATTTAATGTTTGAAGAATACAATAAATCACAATCTGTTTATTTTGTGGTAGAAAATGAAGGTGAAATTGTGGGTTGTGCCGGAATTGCACCTTTGGAAAATGGCGATCCGAAGATTTGCGAGTTGCAAAAGATGTATTTTTTGCCAAAAACACGCGGATTAGGAATTGGAGGTGAAATGATGGAAAAGTGTTTGCTGCAAGCCAAAGATTTTGGTTTTGATAAATGTTATATAGAGACAATGCCTTTTATGCATGCGGCTCAAAAATTATACAAAAAATCAGGCTTTGAATATTTAGATGCTCCTTTAGGATGTACCGGACACAGTTCTTGCCCGGTTTGGATGTTAAAAGAATTGTAAATGAGGATGTAACAAATTTTGTTTTGCAATACTTATTTGCACAATGCGATTGAATTTAGCGTAATAATATTCAAAAATCAGAAATGAAAATCAAGCAATATAGAACTCAATTTATCAAAGAACTTTCTCCCTTTTATGATGCATACGAAGCAGAGAGTTTTTTTTATTTAATTTTAGAAAACAAGCATAAGCTTAGGCAAATTGATTTGGCGCTTAATCATGAATTAACCTTTTCTGATAGTGATTTAATAATTTGGACAGCATTTCTGGATCAATTAAAAAAAGAAGTTCCAATTCAGTATTTACTGGGAAAAACACATTTTTGCGGGATGGATTTCGAAGTAAATGAAAATGTTTTAATTCCCAGACCGGAAACAGAAGAATTAGTCGAATGGATTATAAATGAGAACAAGAAAGACAATAAGACTAAAAAAATAAAAATCCTTGATATTGGAACAGGAAGCGGCTGTATTGCAATTTCATTGGCTAAAAATCTTCTAAATGCCGAAGTTTATGGAATTGATATTTCAAAAAAAGCAATAGAAACAGCTAAAAAAAATGCCATCAATAATAATGTTGATGTTACTTTTATGTATTTGGATATTTTAGAAACAGATGTACTAACATGTGGTTTTGATATTATTGTATCCAATCCGCCGTATGTTCGCAATTTAGAAAAGGAAGAAATAAAAAGGAATGTTTTGGATTACGAACCACATTTGGCACTTTTTGTAGACGATAACGATGCTTTGGTTTTTTATAGAAAAATAGCTGTTTTAGCAAAAAGCGGTCTTTTAGAAAACGGACAATTGTTTTTTGAAATCAACCAGTATTTAGGAAAAGAAATGATTGAGTTATTAGAAAGAATGAATTTCAAAAATATCGAATTAAGAAAAGATATTTACGATAATGATCGTATGATGAAGGGAAATGTTTAGTTTACGGTTTACAGTCTCAGTGAACAGTCAAAACTGAGACTAAGAACTGCTCACTGAGACTGCGACTGTTTACTGCGACTAAAAAACTACTCATAACGCAAAGCCTCAATAGGATCTAATTGAGAAGCTTTTATCGCAGGATACAATCCAGAGACAATCGCAACCATAAAACTTGTCGCAAAAGCAGCAAAAATTGCCATCCACGGAATCACAAATGCAAAACTCATTGCGGCTGCAAAACCAAAACCGATTAAAATTCCCAAGACAATTCCGACCAAACCGCCAATTTGTCCAATTAATAAAGTTTCGATAAAAAACTGAACAGATATAGTCACTTTTGTAGCGCCCAAAGCTTTTCGAACACCAATTTCACGAGTACGTTCTGTAACCGAAACAATCATAATATTCATCAAGGCAATTGAAGATCCCAGAATTGTAATGATACTTATAATCCACGAAGCCCAACCCAGATATTTAGTAATTCCGAGAATTCTGTTGATTAAATCATCGCTTCGGCCAATGCCAAAATTATTATCACGAACCGGACTTAATTTACGAACCCGGCGCATAGTACTTGTTGCATTATCAACAGCTTCGTCTAAAAGTTCTTTTTTGGCAACCATTACACTCATCGTATAATTGATGCTTGGTGCAGTAAATAAAGAACGCGCGACCTGAATTGGAATCAGAACACGTAAATCCTGACTGTGTCCAAAAGTTGATCCTTTTTCTTTTAAAACGCCAATCACTTTAAAACGAGCCCCGCGAATTGAAATAATTTTGTCAATTGGGTTTACATCTTTCAATAAACCTTTTTCAAAATCAGATCCTACAACGCAGGAATACGTATTATTGTCAATATCAAATTGGTTAAAACTGCGCCCCAAAGTCGTTTCTAAACCAGAATTAGAAATAAAATGTTCATCGACACCAACGATAGTAATTTCCGGATCTGTTTTTTTATCTAAAAATTTAACTTCGGCAGTTGTAGTTGCAGTAAATGAAAGCGAAGTTTGAGTAAAAGGATATTTGTATTTGTTTTTAAAAGCGACAGCTTCAGGATATGAAATAATCGGATTGATAACTTCACGTTCGTTTCCTCCACGATTTTTAACCGTATTTTCGTATTGATTGATGTTGAATGTATTCGCTCCCATCGATGCAAAATTGGTCGAAACAGTATTTTCAAGTGCTGTTACAACGGTAAGAATTCCCACCAAAGCAGTAATCCCGATGGCAATAATTAAAACGGTAAGAATGGTTCGCAATAATTGTGTTTTGATAGAACCAAAAGCAATTCGGATATTTTCTTTAAATAATTTTAGCATCATGACCAATTTGTCACGAAAATACGTTTTTTGTTACAAGTTTGTTTTCGAACAGGCATTATTTATTTTAAAAAATAAGATATTTGCAGTCGCTTAGAAATAAAGAAATCTAAACATAAAATAATCCAGGAAAGATTTTAATTAAGATTTACAACAAATCTAAAATCTAACATCAGAAATCTAAAATAAAAAAGATGGCTTCAAAACCAAGTATACCACAAGGAACAAGAGATTTTTCGCCTGCAGAGGTGTCAAAACGTCAATATATTATTCAAACGATAAAAAATAACTTTGAGAAATTTGGCTTTCAGCCGATAGAAACACCTTCGTTTGAAAATTCGGATACCTTAATGGGGAAATATGGAGAAGAAGGCGATCGTTTGATTTTTAAAATCCTGAATTCAGGTAATTTTTTCTTCAATAAAAATAAAATTGAATTACCGGAATCTATAGAATCTCTGCAAGTTAATTCTGCTGAAACAATTGACCTTCATCAAAGAATTGAGTTGAATAAATTTACCGGAAAAATTTCAGAAAAAGCATTGCGTTACGATTTAACAGTTCCGTTTGCGAGATATGTGGTACAACACCAAAACGAAATTGAATTTCCTTTTAAAAGATATCAAATTCAGCCGGTTTGGAGAGCTGACAGACCTCAAAGAGGACGTTACAGAGAATTTTACCAATGTGATGCCGATGTTGTTGGTTCAAAATCGCTTTGGCAGGAAGTAGAATTGGTGCAATTGTATGATACGGTTTTTACTTCTTTAGGTTTAGAAGGCGTTACCATTAAAATCAATAATAGAAAAATATTGTCAGGAATTGCCGAAGTTATCGGAGCTTCTGATAAATTAATTGATTTTACAGTTGCTTTAGATAAGCTCGATAAAATTGGCGAAGACGGCGTTAAAAAAGAAATGATCGAAAAAGGTATTGCCGAAGAAGCACTGGTTAAAGTGCAGCCGCTTTTTAGTTTTACAGGAACATTTACAGATAAAATAAAACAGCTTTCTGAGTTATTAGAAGAATCAGAAGAAGGAATGAAGGGTGTTGAGGAATTGAAATTTATTTGTGACAATGTGGCAACTTTAGGATTGTCAACGGCAACATTAGATCTTGATGTAACGCTGGCACGTGGATTAAATTATTATACCGGAGCTATTTTTGAAGTAGCAGCACCAAAAACCGTTTCAATGGGTTCTATTGGCGGCGGCGGAAGATACGACGATTTGACGGGTATTTTTGGTTTGAAAAATATGAGCGGCGTTGGAATTTCTTTTGGTTTAGACCGAATTTATCTGGTTTTGGAAGAATTACAATTATTTCCCGAAACTGTTGCAGCAACATCAAAAGCGTTGTTTATTAATTATGGAGATGCAGAAGCTTTATACGCTTCGCAGGCGATTCAGAAATTGAGGAAAGATAATATAAAAGTAGAGCTTTATCCTGATAATGTAAAAGTTGGGAAACAGTTTCAATATGCAGATAAACGTCTGATTCCGTTTGCGGTAATTGCAGGCGATCAGGAAATTGCTTCAAACTCATACTCGCTTAAAAATTTAGTTTCAGGCGAACAAATTTCTGTTGATTTCGAAGGATTGAAAAATGCTTTATTACAATAAGAAGTGATGATTTTTTACCATTAAGATATTAAGTTGATTAAGGTTTGACTTAATTTCTCTTAATATCTTAATGATTCAAATAAAAAAACATAGGCATAAAAAAGTTTCAGTTTCATACAGATTGATCTGAGCAGATTTAATTTTAGTAATAAATTATCTGCATGAATCAGCTTAAATCTTTTTAAATCTGCCTGAAAATAATTCGTGAAGATTTAATTATCAAAGTTTTTCAGCCACATACTTATAGATTAAAGGCGATTTTTCTATTCACGAATTCGTGGCGATTAACCGCAAAATTCACAAAGCTCTGGAGATGATTGTGTTAATGAATTATTAGCATTTAATCAGCTTAAATCTTTTTAAATCTGCGTAAAATAATTGCTGGGAAAGAAAAAAAGCATTTAATTTGCGGCCTTGATTTACGGGCGTAGTTCAAGGGTAGAATAGCGGTCTCCAAAACCGTTGATGGGGGTTCGAATCCCTCCGCCCGTGCAATAAAAAAACACATCAAATAAAAGAACATAAAAAAAAGCTTCGTCTGAAATAGGCGAAGCTTTTTTTAATATAAGGTAAACTTGAATTAATAATTATTTATGAAGCCGAGGCTAACCCTTAAATTCAATTTTGATAGGTAATAATTAGATTATAATTTTGACTCCAAATATAGCACAAACTAAAACGTAATAGTCTTAAAATTATACTAAAGTTTAAAAGCGGAAATATTTATTTAAAAGGCTAACTTTTAATAAAGTGACAATTTGACATTTTAAAAGGTTTGGCAGTACTTTTGCAATCCAACAGAAAGAAATTGAAAATGAAGTTTAAGAATATTTTTAAAAATACAAATAATATGACTACGGAAAATACAGAATTCGATCAGGAATTAGATGATGTAACGTTAGAAAACAATGCCAACGGTGAGCAGTTAATTGTTGAAGAATTAAGTGTTGAAGAGCAATTGGCTCAAGACTTGGCAAAAGAAAAAGATAAGTTTTTGAGATTATTTGCCGAATTTGAAAATTACAAAAAAAGAACTTCAAAAGAGCGTATTGATCTGTTTAAAACCGCAAATCAAGAAGTTTTATTAGCAATGCTTCCTGTTTTGGACGATTTTGACAGAGCGATTGTAGAAATCAACAAATCTGAGGATGAAAATTTGAAAAAAGGAGTTGAGTTGATTCATGAAAAACTAAAAAGCACTTTGGTAGCTAAAGGTTTAGAGCAGGTTGAAGTAAGAGCAGGTGATGCTTTTAATGCTGACTTTGCTGAGGCAATTACCCAAATTCCTGCACCTTCTGAGAAATTAAAAGGGAAAATTGTTGATGTTATAGAAAAAGGATACAAATTAGGAGACAAAATTATTCGTTTCCCTAAAGTGGTAATCGGTAACTAAAAAATGCAAATAAAATTCTAAAAACCAATTTTTAAGGATTGGAATTTGGAATTAATGATTTGGAATTTAAACCTAATTATGAAAAAAGATTTTTACGAAATACTAGGCATTTCAAAAAATGCTGACGCTGCTGAAATAAAGAAAGCTTACCGAAAAAGTGCCTTAAAATATCACCCGGATAAAAATCCAGGCGACAAAGAGGCAGAAGAAAACTTTAAACTTGCGGCAGAAGCTTATGAAGTTTTAAGTGATCCTAACAAAAAAGCAAAATATGACCAATACGGACATCAGGCTTTTGATGGTTCTGGCGGATTTGGCGGTGGTCATGGCGGTATGAATATGGATGACATTTTCAGCCAGTTTGGTGATATTTTTGGTGGAGGATTTGGCGGTTTCGGCGGAGGCGGAGGCGGTCCTCGTCGCGCTAAAGGAAGCAATCTTCGAATTAAAGTAAAACTTACTTTAGATGAAATTGCAAATGGAGTAGAGAAAAAAGTAAAAGTAAAACGTAAAGTTCAGGCAAAAGGAGTTACGTACAAAACATGTTCGACTTGTAATGGTCAGGGACAGGTAATGCGTGTAACGAACACAATTTTGGGAAGAATGCAATCTGCATCAACTTGTCCAACTTGTGGAGGATCCGGACAAATTTTAGATAAAAGACCTTCTGAGGCAGATGCACAAGGAATGGTTTTAGAAGATGAAACTGTTTCTATCAAAATTCCTGCGGGAGTTGTTGACGGAATGCAGCTTAAAGTTTCTAACAAAGGAAACGATGCTCCGGGAAATAGTGTGCCTGGTGATTTAATTGTTGCCATTGAAGAGTTAGAGCACGAATTTTTAAAACGTGAAGGCGAAAATATTCATTTCGATTTATATATTAGTTTCCCTGAAGCAGTTTTAGGAGTTTCTAAAGACATCGAAGCCATCAACGGAAAAGTTCGTATTAAACTGGAAGAAGGAATTCAGTCAGGAAAAATCTTGAGATTAAAAGGAAAAGGTATTCCAAGTATCAACGGTTACGGAAGCGGAGATTTACTGGTTCACGTAAACGTATGGACTCCTAAAACGTTGAATAAAGAGCAAAAACAATTTTTTGAAAATGCTTTAAACGACGAACACTTTGTTCCAAGTCCTGAAAAATCAGAAAAATCATTTTTTGAAAAAGTAAAAGATATGTTTTCATAGTTTTTCTAAGTAAATTTAATATATTTGATAGTAATCGTTAATAGTGAGATTATGAATGCAGTTGAGTTTTCTGGAAAAATTGAAAAAGGAAAAATAAAAGTTCCTAAAGAGTATCAAAATATTGATAAATCTGTTCGTGTCATTATGCTTTTTGAAGATGCTGACAATGTAGTTTCTAAAAAAGAAAATTTACGTAATACTTTGATTAAGATGAAGAATGAAGAAATGTTTTCATCTATTGATAATCCAGTTTTATGGCAAAAAAAAATCAGAGATGATTGGGAATAAAGTTGTCTTAGATACTAATGTTATCATTTTTGCTTCGAAACAATTAATTGATGTTGAGAAATTTGTTACTTCATTTGATGAGTATTATGTTTCAATAATTACTTATTTAGAAGTTTATAGTTATAACTTTTCTAATAATAAAGAGAAACAATTAATTGATGCTCTTTTTAAAAGTATTGAAGTTGTTGAATTAAATAAAACAATTGCAGAAATGGCAATTGAAATTAGAAGAAATAAAGAAAGGAAAATCAAGTTGCCGGATGCAATTATTTTAGCAACAGCAAAATTTTTAAAATTACCCCTCTTAACAGACGACTGGGATGATTTTGAAAAAATTGATAAAGAAGTAATAATTTCGAATGTTGATTTTCTAAAAAAGGAGATTTAAATAAATCTCAAGATATAAAATAAATTAAAACCCATTTTAAATGCAAATTTAGAATGGGTTTTTTGTGTATTATTACACAATTTCGCTTCGAATTATTTACTTTTACAGGCTGTTAGCCATAATGGTCAAACTGACGCAGAAAATTCTAAAAACCGCATGAGCAACTTACTCGAAGTACATAAAGTCGTAAAACAATACGGTGATTATGTAGCGCTTAACGAAGTTTCATTAAATGTACCAAAAGGTAGTATTTACGGACTATTAGGTCCAAATGGAGCTGGAAAAACTTCCCTTATCCGAATCATAAATCAAATTACTTTGCCAGATAGCGGTGAAGTAATTTTAGACGGAGAAAAATTGCAGCCAAAACATGTGCAGACTATTGGGTATCTTCCTGAAGAAAGAGGTTTGTATACGTCTATGAAAGTGGGCGAACAATGTTTGTATCTGGCACAAATGAAAGGACTTTCTAAAGCCGAAGCAAAAGTGCAGTTAGAGTATTGGTTTGATCGCTTGGAAATTCAGGGTTGGTGGAACAAGAAAATTCAGGAACTTTCGAAAGGAATGGCACAAAAAATTCAGTTTGTGGTTTGCGTGCTGCATAAACCTAAATTGCTGATTTTTGATGAGCCTTTCTCCGGTTTTGATCCTGTAAATGCAAATGTTATTAAGGATGAAATTTTGGCATTGAAAGAACAAGGAGCAACAATTATATTCTCGACACACCGAATGGAAAGTGTTGAAGAACTTTGTGATCATATTGCCTTAATTCATAAATCGAATAAATTAATAGAAGGAAAACTAAGTGATGTAAAGCGCCAATTTAAAACCAATAGTTTTGAAGTTGGAATCCTGACAAATAATGTAGAAGGTTTGATGTATGATATCACTCAGAAATTTACTGTTTCGCAGGCAAATTTTAAAACATTAAATGATGATTTAAAATTAAACATCCAGATAGGAAATGCTTCACCAAATGAGTTATTACACATCCTGACACAACGCGGGCAAGTAACACATTTTGTAGAAAAAATACCAAGCGTAAACGATATTTTTATTCAAACTGTAACTGAAAATAAAGTTTAGAGTTCAGATTTCAGATTTTAGAGTGAAACCCTAGAATCAAAAATCTAAAGTCAACAATCTAAAAATCTAAAATCAAGAAATGAGTATAATTTCATTAATTATAAAAAGAGAATTTATTGCAAAAGTTCGTAATAAGTCTTTTGTTGTTATGACTTTTTTGAGTCCGTTGCTGTTTGTGGCAATTGCAGGATTTATTGGTTATTTAAGTTCTATGAAAGCCGAAACAAAACGAATCGCCATTCACGATGAAACAGGTTTGTTTGCAGATGATTTTATAAAACAGAATAAAAAAGATGGCGAATACAGGTATTTGAACCTTTCGGAAATTGATACAAAAGCGTTAAAAGACAGTATTGCCAAAGAAAATTTTAGCGGTCTGATTGTTATTCCAAAAACGAATACTTTAAAAGAGTTAGAAAGTAAAGTCGAATTTATTTCAAATAATAGTCCGAGTATTGTTTTTATAGAAAACACGCAGGATGTTATTGCTGATAAAATTACAAAGCTAAATTTCGAACAGGCAAAACTAGATACATTAGCCATTCAAAAAGCGCATGCAGCAGTAAATATTCATTTAGCAAAAGCTTCGGGAGAAGAAAGTTTAAAAGGATTAAACGAAATAAAAATCGGAATTGGCGGCGCATTCGGATATTTAATTATGATGTTTATTATCATTTACGGAAATATGGTAATGCGAAGCGTAATTGAAGAAAAAACCAACCGAATTATCGAAATAATCATTTCATCAGTAAAACCATTTCAGCTAATGATTGGTAAAATTGTTGGAACTTCTCTTGCCGGATTATTACAATTTATAATCTGGGCAATAATCGGTTTAGGATTAATGTTTGCAGCGTCGGCATTTTTTGGAGTAAATGTTGGTCCAACAGCTAAAATTCCACCGGAATTAATGCATTCTGCCCAACAGGAATTTTCAGGAACAGCACAAATGTATATCAGCGAATTATGGAATTTGCCAATCGCCAGTATCATAATTGGCTTTGTGGTTTATTTTATTGGAGGTTACTTTTTGTACAGTTCATTTTATGCTGCAATTGGAGCAGCAGTTGACAATCAAACCGATTCTCAACAATTTTTATTGCCTATAATAATGCCACTTATTTTAAGTGTTTACATCGGATTTTTTACTGTTGTAAATGATCCACACGGAACAATTGCAGTCGTGTTTTCAATGATTCCGCTAACGTCGCCAATAGTCATGTTAATGCGTATTCCGTTTGGCGTGCCGTGGTGGCAAATTGCAATTTCGGTATCATTATTGTTTGCTGCCTTTTTCCTTGTAGTCTGGTTCGCAGCAAAAATTTACCGCGTTGGTATTTTAATGTACGGCAAAAAACCTACATGGAAAGAATTGTATAGATGGCTTAAATATTAGTTTTTTTAAAGTGGCAAAGGTTCAGAGATACAAAGGTTCAAAGGTTTTTTAAAATAATTGAACTTTATAGCTTAGAATAAAAAGCAAATTTTAAAATTATATTGAGCATTAAATAAAGATAGATTACTAATAATAGGTAAAAAGGTAATAAAGTGACAAAGATTTTAAACTTTGTACCTCTGAACCTTTGCAACTTTGAACCTTGAAAAAAAATGAGTAAAATACTAATTATAGAAGACGAAGCGGCGATCAGAAGAGTTTTGGTAAAGATTTTATCAGAAGAAAATGATACGTATCAGGTTGATGAAGCGGAAGATGGAGTTGCGGGTCTTGAGAAAATAAAAAATAACGATTACGATTTGGTTTTGTGCGATATCAAAATGCCAAAAATGGACGGTGTTGAGGTTTTAGAAGAAGTAAAAAAAATTAAACCAGAAATTCCGATGGTGATGATTTCCGGTCATGGCGATATGGAAACGGCAATTCATACGATGCGTTTGGGTGCCTTTGATTATATCTCGAAACCGCCGGATTTAAATCGTTTATTAAATACAGTTCGTAATGCTTTAGATAAAAAACAACTTGTAGTTGAAAATAAAATTCTGAAGAAAAAAGTCAGTAAAAATTACGAAATGATTGGCGAGAGCGATGCCATTAGTCATATAAAATTAATGATTGATAAAGTAGCCCAAACCGAAGCACGAGTTTTGATTACAGGACCAAACGGAACCGGAAAAGAATTAGTTGCGCATCAATTGCATGAAAAAAGCGAACGTGCTAATTTTCCTTTAATCGAAGTAAACTGTGCTGCAATTCCAAGTGAATTGATCGAAAGTGAATTGTTCGGACACGTAAAAGGTGCTTTTACATCGGCAGTGAAAGATCGTGCCGGAAAGTTTGAAGCAGCAGATAAAGGAACAATTTTTTTGGATGAAATTGGCGATATGAGTCTTTCGGCGCAAGCCAAAGTTTTACGTGCTTTGCAGGAAAGTATGATTACCAGAGTTGGAGCCGAAAAAGATATCAAAGTTGATGTTCGTGTTGTGGCGGCAACCAATAAAGATTTAAAGACAGAAATTGCCGAAGGTCGTTTTCGGGAAGATTTATACCATCGTTTGGCAGTAATTTTAATTAAAGTTCCGCCATTGAATGAAAGACGTGATGATATTCCGGCTTTAGTAAGACATTTTGCAGAGAAAATTGCTTCGGAACAAGGAAATGTGGTGAAAGTATTTTCGCAGCAAGCCATAAAATTATTGCAGGAATACGATTGGACAGGAAATATTCGTGAACTTCGAAATGTAGTCGAAAGATTAATCATTTTGGGAGGAAACGAAATATCAGAATCTGACGTAACAATGTTTGCAAGCAAATAAAATTAATTTAATGATTTAAAGATTTAATAATTCAAAGATTTTTTTTTCAGGATCTAATCTTTCAATATTTTAATTTTTTAATCTTTCAATCTCAACAGATGAAACTAAAAAAAATAAACGAGAAGTTACAAGACGCCTTAATCGAAAACGGATTGACAGAAGCTAATATTCTGCAAAGAGAAACTTTTTCGACTATAAAAAGTGGTGCCGATTGTATTATTCTTTCTCCGGCAGGAAGCGGAAAATCAACAACAATTGTATTGAATGTGATTCAGCAATTGTCAGGTCATACAGAGGAATCTCCTCGTGCTTTGATTTTTGTAGAAGATAAAGCCAAGGTGTTAGAAATGGAAGCACTTTTTGAGAAATACGGAAAATATTCAAAACTTGAAGTTTACGGAGTTCACGACAAAGGCGATATGGATTATGATAAAAATTATATTTCAACAGGAATCGATGTTTTAATTGGAACGCCAAATAAATTAAGCGATATGTTTACGACCGCCGGTTATAATGTAAACCGATTGAAAATGTTTATTCTGGATGACGCTGATCCTATTTTGAAATTACGTCATGAAACTAAAATTATGCGTATTTCGAACAGTATTACAAAAACACAGCGCATTATTTTTGCTGAAACACTGACAGAACGTATCGAGATTTTGGCAGACAAAATGCTTTTAGAACCTTTTTTATTCGATATGGATGAAGAAGGTGAAGAAGAACTTGACGAAGAAGAAGGTTTTATTGAAGAGGAATAATAAGAAGTCTCGGTTTTCAGTTTTTAGTCGCAGTTTACAGTCACAGTTCATAGTGTACCGAAAGCTGAGACTAAAAACTGAGACTGCGACTGAACACTAAATTTTACAGTAAAAAATAATAATAAAAAATAAAATGTTATGGGATTAATGAAGGTGTTTTCAGGAAGTGAAATATTAGCAATTGCTATACAGGAAAGATTAGAGCAGGCAGGAGTAGAGACGACAAAAAAAGATAATATTCAATCGGCTCGTTTAGGAGGTTTTGGACAAACAGATTTAGCGGTTGAGGTTTTTATTCAGGAAACTGATTTTGCAAAAGCAAATCCTGTTATTGAAGATTTCAGAATGAGTATCTAGAAGAGAGTAAAATAGTCTCAGTTTTTAGTTTACAGTTTACTGAGACTGAAAACTGAAAACTGAGACTGCAAAACTGAAAATATGCAATATAAAATGCTGGTACTCGACATGGATGACACCTTGTTGACAGACGATCATAAAATATCAGAATTAAATAAAAAAGTACTTCTTGAAGCGCAGGCAAAAGGCGTGCATGTTGTTTTGGCTTCCGGTCGACCAACTTCGGCGATGACTGCTTATGCAAAAGAACTGAAACTGGATTTGTACGATTCATACATTATTTCCTTTAATGGTGCCTTAATAAGTACTGTGAAAGATGATTTGGTTTTATTTGAGCAGTGTTTAACTCCAGAACAAATTCATGATTTATACGATTATAGTGTAAAGATGAAAACGCACATTATCACTTATCTTGATGGTGAAATTGTTAGTGAAACCGATTCGGAATATATCGAAATCGAAAAAGAAATCACCGGATTACCACATAATAAAGTACCTGATTTTAAAGCAGCCGTTACTAAACCTGCTGTAAAATGTATTTTATTGGCAGAACCTTCTTATTTAAAAGAAGTAGAAAAAGATTTAAAATTGGCAATGCCACATTTGAGTGTTGCAATGTCTAAGCCTTTTTTCCTTGAAGCAGCTCAAAATGGTATTGATAAAGCAGCGAGTTTAAAACTTTTGGCAGAAAAACTAAACATTCACCAAAGTGAAATTATTGCCGTTGGAAACGCTGGAAATGATTTAACGATGATCGAATATGCCGGTTTAGGTGTTTGGGTTGATAATGTAACACCTGAATTGCGTGACAGAGCAAATGTAATTGTAGCTTCAAATAACAATGACGGAGTTGCCGAAGTTGTGCAGCGTTATATTCTAAATAATTATGTTCATGAAAAAATCAAAATCAATTGAAACTGAACGTTTGCTTTTGAGAGAATTGAATCTTTCAGATGCAGAAGCAATGTTTGAATTGGATTCGAATCCAAATGTGCATATTTTTCTTGGAAACAAACCTGTAAAACATATTGACGAAAGTATTCTTCAAATAGAGAACATTCAAAAACAATATAAAGATTTTGGAACAGGTCGCTGGGCGGTTATTTTAAAAGAAACCAATGAATTTTTAGGCTGGTCCGGAATAAAATTTATTACGAATGAGATCAATAACCATCAAAATTTTTATGAAATTGGTTATCGGTTTATCGAAAAACATTGGGGAAAAGGATATGCAAGCGAAGCAGGAAAAGCTTTTGTTGAATATGCTTTTAACGAAATGAATGTAGATTGCCTTTATGCTTATGCCGATGAAGGAAATAAAAATTCAAGGAAAATTCTTGAAAAACTGGGTTTTCAATACGTAAATTCTTTTATGTATGAAGACGAATTAGAAGTTTGGTATGAATTTAAAAATCCAAACAAATAATTTAAATCAGAGAAATGCGTCCCAAATCTTTATAAACTTACTTAAAGTTTGCAAAGATTTGGAAAACAGCTCGTTTTTTTATTCTCTGAGAAATTAATTCTATATTATTTTTTAGCTACAGAAACAAAATATTTATTTCCATCACCCATTGTTAGTTTTACACGTTCGTCGCAAAGATCGATCGCAAAATTCACACTTTCATAACAGCTGCAAGTAGTGTTTTTGTCTTTAGACATTTCAGTTTTGCAATTGTTGTTTTTAAAAGTAGCTAATTGTGGCGTATACAAGCTTACTAAATCTGTAGAAGCAGTTACTAATGAAATAATACTTGCAGAATTATTGTTTGTAATTCTATATACAATTCTATCAGTATAGTTTACTTCATTTACAGTTACTTTACGAATATAAGTGTAAGCAGTTGATCCTTCACCTGGTTCTTTTACTTCAAATTTAAAACCAACCGCACGAATAGCAATGTCAAATTGTGATTGTGAGTTTAAACTCGCCCAATTTGTCAATGTACTAATAGAAGGGAATGGATTAGTAGATGGAGCAGCAGTTTGCGTTTGCGCTTGCGAACTGAAAAAGGTTAAGAACATCAAGCAGATTGTGGGTAAAAATGCTTTCATAATAAGTGTGGATTTTTTAATTTTTTTGCCTACTCTTTATGGTTTTCGGCTTACCCATTTTTATTTGTAACAAAACAACAATATAACGACTAAAATTCAAAATTGTTATCGTTAAATCTACGCTTTATTAAATTATTTTATGTTAAAATTTTCGGCTCATAAAAATACAATTAAAAAATGCAATTTATCAAAGTTAAATGTAAGAAAAATTTAATTTAAATAGTTAAAAAATGTACTTAATCGGCAAAACTTGCTTTTAATCGATATTTTGTCAATTTATTCTTATTGAATTAATTTTTTTCCTTTTACAAATAAAACTTATTTTTTGATTCCGTATTAGTATTTATTGTTTTTTTTACTTCGATTTTAATATACGATTACTGCAAAATATTGATATATAGTATATTATTGATTTTATTTTAAAGAATATTGTATGTAAATTTGCAGACTCTTTAATTTGAGATGTAAATATAATATCTTACTACTTAAAACGTAGTGTATTCCTATGGAAAATAGAAAAAAAGTTGCTTTTTATACGCTTGGCTGCAAATTGAATTTCTCAGAAACGTCTACAATCGCCCGAAATTTTAACGATGAGGGTTTTGATCGTGTCGATTTTGAAGAAGTAGCCGACATTTATGTGATCAATACCTGTTCTGTAACAGAAAATGCAGACAAACAATTTAAGCAGGTTGTAAAAAAGGCAATGAAACTTAACGAAAAGGCTTTTGTTGCCGCCGTGGGTTGTTATGCACAATTAAAACCGGAAGAATTAGCAGCTGTAGATGGTGTTGATTTGGTTTTGGGTGCTACTGAAAAATTTAAAATTACCGATTATATTCATGATTTGAGCAAAAACGATATGGGTGAAGTTCACTCATGCGAAATTGCCGAAGCTGATTTTTATGTAGGAAGTTATTCAATTGGTGATCGTACACGTGCTTTTTTGAAAGTTCAGGATGGCTGCGATTATAAATGTACGTATTGTACAATTCCGCTGGCAAGAGGAATTTCAAGAAGTGATGCTTTAGAGAATGTTTTGCAAAATGCTAAAGAAATCTCAACGCAAAACATCAAAGAAATTGTTTTAACCGGAGTAAATATTGGAGATTACGGAAAAGGAGAATTCGGAAATAAAAAACACGAACATACTTTTCTGGATTTAGTTCAGGCTTTAGATAAAGTGGAAGGAATTGAGCGTTTGCGAATTTCATCAATCGAACCAAATTTATTGAAAAATGAAACCATCGAGTTTGTGTCAAAAAGCAGAACTTTTGTGCCCCATTTTCATATTCCGCTACAATCAGGAAGCAACGATATTTTAAAATTAATGAAGCGCCGTTACTTACGTGAAGTGTATACAGAACGCGTAAATAAAATTCGCGAAGTAATGCCGCACGCTTGTATTGGTGTTGATGTTATTGTTGGTTTTCCCGGAGAAACAGATGAGCATTTTTTAGAAACATATCATTTCCTGAATGAAATGGATATTTCGTATTTACACGTTTTTACCTATTCTGAAAGAGATAATACCGAAGCAGCAAATATGTCAGGCGTTGTTCCGGCAAATGTTAGAGCAAAACGCAGTAAAATGCTACGTGGATTATCAGTAAAAAAACGTCGTGCTTTTTATGAAAGCCAGTTAGGAACAAACAGAACCGTTTTATTTGAAAGCGAAAATAAAGAAGGATATATTCACGGTTTTACCGAAAATTACGTAAAAGTAAAAACACCATGGAATCCTGAATTAGTCAATACACTGCAAGAAATAAACTTGACAAAAATAGATGAAGACGGAAGCGTTCGTTTAGAGTTTTTGAACAAATTAGCAGAAGCTTAGCGCATAGTTTGTCCTTGCGAGGAACGAAGCAACCGCACTAACAATAAGCTAATAAAAGATATACTAAATGAGATTGCTTCGTTCCTCGCAATTACATAAATGCTGTGGTTTATCACGATGACTAAATAAATAAAAATGCCCTTTTATAAAGGGCATTTTTGTTTTACTTTTTCTCCTGCTGAAGCACCAGCTTCAAAGAATTTATATAATCTGTATCAAATTCAATAACCCTGATTTTTTCAGGATTAAAACTTAATTCACCACCAAACTGCCCTTTTGTGTCTAAAAAATCAATGGTTAGTTCTTCGTCGTTTAATTCGATCAATTTTCCTAAATAAGCTGATTTTGCTGATTTTTTCGAAATCTGCACAATGCCATATTTATTATTGATGAAATTTACAATCGAAGCCAAATCCCGAATAGGAATAATGTCTTCGGCATTTGTTTTTAAACCTTTCAATCGAATTACTTTTTCAGTAAAAGCCAAATCTTCATCTCTGTGAACAGCTTCAATATTTTTATTTTTTAAAATCACAAAACCATCCAGAATAAAATCAACAGGATTGTTTCTTAACAAAATCCAGTCATCAGAATAATCAATAAGAAAACCTGTAAAAAGTTCTTTTTTGTCGCTAAATTCTATAGCTATTAATTGTCTTAAATATTGTTCCATTAGATTAGTTTTTAAGGCTGTTAAGATCTTTGTCAAAGTTTCAAACTTTGACAAAAATTAAGGTACGAAAATATTTTAAGGATTTGTAGACCAAATACTGCTATTTTTTATAAAAACCCTGCTGCTTAATTTAAGCTGGGCAATAATTAATTCGGCAACATCTTCAGACTGCATTACTTTTTCAGGATTTCCGTCTGTCAGGTTCAAATCTTTTGCCATATCAGTGGCAACCGTACTTGGTGTTAAGGCAGTAACACGAATATTGTGTTTTCTCATTTCCTGCATTAAAGAATCCGTCAATCCTAAAACAGCAAATTTAGAAGCACTGTAAGCACTTGTTAATGCGTTTCCGTTTAATCCTGCGGTTGACGAAATGTTGATAATATCTCCCGTTTGTCTTTCAATCATATTCGGAATCACGGCCCGGGTTGTATAATAAGTTCCCATTAAATTTACCTGAATGATTCTTTCCCAGGCGTCAGGTTCTAATTCTAAGAACTTTCCAAAAGAAGCAATTCCGGCACTATTAATTAAAATATCAATACTTTTAAATTCAGCAAAAGCTTTTTCGACAGCCTTATTTATAGAATTAATATCTGAAACATCAGCAGAAAGAGCCAATGATTTTACGCCTAAATTTGAAGTTTCAACAGCAAGCTGATCAACATCGGCTTGTGTTCTTGAAACTAAAATTACATTTACACCTTCTTTTGCCAGTGCAATGGCGATTGCTTTTCCAATTCCTTTTCCGGCTCCTGTAATTAGAGCATTTTTATTTTTTAAGTCAGTCATGATTAATATTTTAGAAATGCAAAAGCATCATTTTAAGTCTTACAAAAATAAAGCTTTTGCAAACTAAAATGATGCTTTTATAAATTTTCTTAAACTAAGTTTAACAAACTTTTTATTCTTTCAAAACCATATCAATACACATTACAGCTGCAAGAATTAATTGTCTTAGCGGACTTTCCGGCGCTACGTTTTCTTCTATCTGAAGTACATAATTATCAGCACTTGTAAAAAACTCCTTTCCAATTCCTGCCCATTTTTTACTAACCTGAGCAAGCTGTTTATTTTCGTGAGAAAATTTAAAATCCCAACCCGTCCATTTTCCCTGAAGCGTTGCCACCGGTTTTTCGTTTTTATCCAGAATTTCAAATTTCCCTCCAATAGAAAAGAATTTCTGTTTAAAAGTTCCCACCAAACGATCTTTTTCATCCAAAACTTCGACTGTAGAACGAAACCAGGCAATGCCGCGTCTTACCGAAATTAATTTTTCGCCCGAAGCCGTTGTAATTTCAATATTAAAAGGCGTCATTCTTTTGTAATCTGTAAAGCGGAAAACTTTAGTAAAAAAGCCAAGATTATTTTCTCTGCAATTCATAATAATCAGATTGCTTTCCGGATCATAAATATCATAATTGTTAGCAGCTTTGAACATTCCGACATGTTCTTTTACAAGAAATAGGTTTTGATTTAAGATTGGGTTCATTAAATTTTGTTTGAAATTGATTTATAAATATAGTAACCTTTAACGCATAAAAAATAATTAAACACATAGAATCATAGATTTTATGTTTTTGAAAAAGTAAATCAAAAGAAACTAGTTTCTCACACATAACTATGTTTGTTAATGCAAGTGAAACGCTTTCTTTAAGTTTTTAAATCTATGTTTCTATGTGTTGAAAAATAATTATACCAACGGGTTATAGTTTTAATTTATTCTAAGAGAAATCGAACTTGTACAGAAGTTACGATCTTTATTTTTTCAAATTCAATATTAGGTTCATCCGTAACTGATTCTGCATAAGAGCTTCTTTTTGCTCTAATGGCGATCCCGGCAATATTTCCCGCAAGTTGATTCGAAATATCCTCAAAGTTATTTATTTGTATGGCATTTCCAATTTTTTGATTCAAAGGTTTGCTAAAACTTTCGGCAATTTGTTTGGCGCGAAGAATTGCTTTTTCGTTTATTAAAAGGCGAATGTTTTTTTGCTGATCATTTTCTACTTTTTCAATTTGAACATTTGAAATACCAATTTTTTCTAATCCCAGAAAAACTTTTGATGCAGTTTGAGCGTCGGCAACCAAAACAGAATATGATTTACTTTTAAAAATGTCATTTTGTTTTAAAAGATAGAATTTATAATTGCTGGACATATCGTTTACACTAACATTTTTTTCTGTGTTAATGCCAATTTCGTGTAATTTCAAAAGCATTTCTTTTTCCAGATCTTCTACGGATTTTTTTCCTTTAGTATCTTTTTCGGTTAATAACACATTGATCCAGATTTTATTTGGCAAAACCAAAGTATCAGCCTGACCTGAAACTTCAATAAAAGGCTTGTCATTTATAGTTTTGTTCTGCGAAAAAGCATTTATGGTAATGAATATCAGTAGTGTAAAAAGTAAATTTTTCATTTGTATAAAAATTAAATAATAAAATTCGTTTGTTGTAATTTGTAAAAGTTTAATTAAACACATAGTAACGTAGATTGAAATTTAAATCAAAAAGTATTAAAGAAAAATCTTGATTTTTCACGCATAGCTATGTTTGTTTAAACAAGTAAAACGCCTTCTTTAGGTTTTCAAACATCTATGTTTCTATGTGTTAAAATAATTGTACACAACAGGTTATGATAGTAAATAAAATATTGGACTAATAAACCTGTTTTGCACTTTCGATAAGTCGAATTAATTCCGCTTTATAGCCTTCGGTATCATTTGATAAACCTTGTTTGGCTAATTTTAAAATATCTTCAGATGATTTATTCGAAATCAATTTTGAATCTCTCAATTTTAATCCAAACCAGGCAACAGCAGTGCTAAATTTGAAATCTTCGGTAGATTTATCTAAAGAAACCGATTTGTTCTCAATCACTTTTACCATTTCGATACTTTTATCGCCATCAGGTTTTTTGTAACGGAATTTTATTGTAGCCAATTCACCGCTATAATTGTTAGCACTTTCCTGAACTTTTGTGTATTTTAAATCATCAGGTTGTTGGTTTAAATAATCGCTGCTAACTCCGGCCGGAATAATTTCATACAAAGCCGTAACGGTATGATTACTTCCTAATTCTCCCGCATCGATTGCATCATTTTTAAAATCTTCCGGACGTAATTTTCTGTTTTCATAACCAATTAAGCGATATGCCTGAACTTGTTTAGGGTTAAATTCAATCTGAATTTTTACATCTTTTGCAATCGCAAACATCGAACCTTTAAACTCTTTTCCTAAAAAACGATTTGCTTCCTGAATATTGTCGATATAAGCATAATTTCCGTTTCCTTTATCAGCCAGCGTTTCCATTTTGCTGTCTTTGTAATTTCCCATTCCGTAGCCTAAACAAGTAAGGAAAACGCCTGTTTTTCTTTTTTCTTCAATCAGTTTTTCCATGTCAGAGTTAGAAGTACTGCCTACATTAAAATCACCATCAGTTGCCAGAATAACTCTGTTGTTTCCGTTTTTAATAAAGTTTTCAGAAGCAATTTTATAAGCAAGTTCAATTCCGGCTCCTCCGGCAGTACTTCCGCCTGCATTTAAATTTTCAAGCGCATCAATAATTGTTTTTTTCTCATCTCCTGATGTTGGGGCCAAAACCAATCCGGCGGCACCCGCATAAACCACAATGGCAACTTTATCTTTATTACGCAATTCATTTACTAATATTTTCAATGATTGTTTCAATAATGGCAGTTTATTAGGATCGCTCATAGAACCCGAAACATCAATTAAGAAAACAAGATTTGAAGCCGGTAAATCATTCGTTGGAATATTTTTTCCCTGTAAGCCAATTTTTAAAACCCTGTTTTTGGCATTCCACGGAGAATCGCTAATTTCTGTATTAATAGAAAATGGATTTTGATCTTGTGGCTGAGGATATGTGTATTTAAAGAAATTTACCATTTCTTCAACACGAACAGCATCTTTAGGAACAGATTGACCGTTATTTATAAAACGTCTCACATTTGTATAAGATGCGTTGTCAACATCTATAGAAAAAGTAGAAAGCGGAGCCGTTTTTGGACTTTCAAAAGTATTCTCTACAAAACCATCATAATCTTCGTCGTTTGGTTCAGTGGGCTGAATATTTATATGATTTAGTTTTGCATCAAGTTCTTTTTCAGAAAGATTTTTATACAGATCACCCTTAGTAGCAATTACAACAACCCCGTTTGCTCCTTTGGTGCCGTAAACAGAAGTTGAGTTTGTGTCTTTTAAAACTTTTACATCCTGAATATCATTCGGATTTATTTTTGCCATTTGATCTGCTTTTATCGCAACTCCGTCAACAATGTACATTGGTTCATTTTTAGGTGCAATAGATATAGATTCTCTCCCTTTCGTAACACTTGGACTCGCCAAGTATAGTGTGTTATTTTGAATAGCAACTCCTGCAACTCGTCCCTGAACAGCTTGTGCAACAGATTTAGTTGCCATTTTTCTTTTCTCAGATCTGTAGCTATTAACTTCATATTCTTTAGCTGTTCCGGAACTCATCATAAGCACTTCTTGCAGCTGATTAGAATTTTCTTTCAACGTAACATTAATTACATTTGAATCTTTTACAACTACAGTTTCAGAATTCATTCCAATATAGCTAAATACGATTTTATCTCCCTTTTGAGCTTTAATAGAATATTCTCCATTATAATTGGTAGTAGCTGATGTTTTTGTTTTTTGAATGTAAATATTAACCCCCGGAAGAGGAGAAGCATTTATATCTGAAACAATTCCCTTAATTGTTTTTTCCTGTGCAAATGTTGCGAAACATATAAGCATAGTAATGGCTGATGAAATAAGTTTTAAACTTTTCATGATCGTGATTTTTTAAATTAATGTTCGGGTTTATCTTTGTCAAATCCTTAAATCCGACAAAGATTTTTTGAAGTAAGAATTATTTTTTGTTAATCGGTTTTCCTGTTTTTGTAGTAATAATGACAACTCCTTTTTTGCCTTTTTCGCCATATTTTGATGTGGCTTCAAGATCCTGAAGAATCGTAATGGTTTTGATTTCCTGTTTATCTAAAGGCGCATACGGACTTGTTGGGTTTGGACCATATAAATCATTTTCAGAATAGTAAGTTCCGTCAATAATATACAAAGGCTCGTCCAGAATTACTAACGAGTCTACATTTGAAGGTTCAAGATTTGACATTTCAACAGACATCATTTTGTCTTTTTTTGCATCATCGCTATTAGCCATCGCATTTCCGTTTATAACAACCAGCGGAGCGCTTTTCTTTGCTTTCGCAGAAGATTGCTTTTCTGCAAATGCAACTTTAGCAGATTCTCTTTGTGCAGCTTTGGCAAAGCCGTAATTTTGAACGGCTTCGTCTTTTTCAGCAGAAACTTCTTCTTCTGCATATTTTGGTGCAGCCTGAACCGGAGCTGGAGCAAAAACGGCATCAGGAACTATTTCTTCAACTGTTCCATTACCAGCTGCTTCGGTCATAGAAACTTTTATTTCGTTTACCGCTACTTTTTGTTGTTTAATTTGTTTGTCCAGAATTTTAACGGCTTCTTTCTTTGGAACTATTTCAGAATTTTCGACGTTAACGCCATCTTTTTCTACAACGGGATTCTGAATTTTCATTTCGACAGAATCATTTACGACAACTTTATTATTTTGATTTTCTTTGGTTTTATCTGATAATAAAAATTGAGATCCTAAAGAAACTAGTAATAAAAGAGAAGCTGCAATAGCAATTTTCTTCCATAACGAAATGATTTTTTTACCCTCTTTTTTGTCCAGCTTATCTTCAACGCGTGACCAGACTTTTTCCATTCCCGGAAAATCTTTAAGCTCTGAGTTTTGTGCTGCTTCTTTAAATTTATCGAATATTTTATCTTGATTGTCCATGACTACTTTGCTTTTTGATAATACAATTTGTTTACTAATTCCTTCAACTTGGTTTTAGAAGCATTCAATTGTGATTTTGATGTTCCTTCAGAAATGTTGAGCATGCTGGCTATTTCTTTATGTCCGTAACCTTCAATAACAAAAAGGTTAAAAACAGTTTTACAGCCATCCGGAATATGGTTTAATAAATTGAGCAAATCTTCTTCTTCGAGCGAATTGATCTCGTCAGTAAAAGGTTGCGAAAGCAGTTTCACATCATCCAAATACATATTAAAGTTTGTATTTTTCTTAATCGTTGCCAAACAATGATTGACTGTTATTTTTCGCGCCCAGGCCTCAAAAGCTTTTTCTTCTTTAAGCTGCTCTATTTTTGTAAATATGGTATAGAAAGCGTCAGCCAAAGATTCTTCGATTTCTTCTTCCTTTTTTAAGTATCGCTTGCAAACGCGATATAACTTTGGAGCCATATGCTCATAAACCTGACGCTGAGCATCGCGGTTCATTTTTTTGCAGCCGGATATTTGAGTTTCGTTTATCACAATTGTTGTCTTTCTTATATAGAGAGATAAAAAGATAAAAAGGTTGGGACGGTTTTAAAAAAAAGTTTTTTTTAAAGGTTCAAAGTTCCAAAGGTTCAATGTGCGTCTCTTGCATTTTTTTGTCATTTCGACGGAGGAGAAATCGCATTAGTAATTCCGTGTAGAAAATCGCCAATCTTTGTCGAGTTTCGTGTGTGATTTCTCCTCCGTCGAAATGACAACTCAGGATATTATTTTACAGGTAAACTCAATTTAAAAATCTTTGTTTCCAACAATTCCGTATCGTTATCTTCGCAAAGCAAAAACTCTATTTTATCATTTGATTTTTTATAGAAAGTCAAACCTTCAAATTTATTTGTTGCTGTTATTTTCTGCGTAAAATCGATTTTCATGGTTTTAAGATCTATTCTTCCTATGAAACTTCCCAGGATTTCTCCGTCGTCGTAAGTCGATTTAGTGTTTTCGGCTGTAGAAAGAAAATAGATTTTGTCATCGACTAAAATTGCGTCGGTAAAACTGGAGCGAACGCCTTTTATTTTAGGAAGTTTATAATTGGTTGCAACCAATGCAAATTCTTCTCCCAGGCTTTTGGCATGAATTGTAAAAATGGTGTTTTTGTTTGAAATTCCGTTTCCGCGATTAAATAAATACCAGTTTTCGCCATCAAAAATTGCGCCTTCAAGATTAAAATCTTCCGGTTTTATGGAACCAAAACTTTGCATTACAGCATATAAATCGACTAAATTATTCTTTTGTAAAATAGTTTTAGTTTTTAAATCAAAGGCAATCATTTTATTTCTGTTTTCGGTAGAACCGGAACCAAAAATATAAAGTGTGTCATTATGATTCGTAATGGATTCAAAATCCGGTTTTATATTTTTCGGAATATTTTGCGACGGATTATCAATTAAAGAATGATGGCTCAATTGCTGATTTTGCATATTGTATTCGTATAAAAATCCGCTGTTATCGCCAATGATATAAAGCGAATCACTATTGAAAAATAATCCTGATGCAGAACCGATTCCGATGATTTGAAATAATATTTCTAATGTAAATTTTTCCATGAATGTTTTTATGAATAATAAAACCTAGCCCTGATAATAATGAAAATGCTTTGTAAAATTACTATATTTATAATATAAAAAATGAATATATGAAATCTATAGACCCGAATGATTTTAAAGTTACGGATAAAATAAAATTATCAAAAATTCCAACCTTATTAAATATAAATGCCGACGATGACGAAAAGGAAGAAAAACTAGATAAAGTTCAGTCCAAATTGAGCGATTTGCAAGATGTAATGTATGCGCACAATAAATATTCTGTTTTGATTTGCCTGCAGGGAATGGATACATCAGGAAAAGATAGTTTGATTCGGGAAGTTTTTAAAGAATTTAATCCGCGTGGCGTCGTGGTGCATAGTTTTAAAACGCCCAATTCGATAGAGTTAGAACACGATTATTTATGGCGCCATTATATTGCGTTGCCAGAAAAAGGAAAGTTTGCGATTTTTAACCGTACACATTATGAGAATGTTTTGGTAACGCGCGTGCATCCTGAATTTATTGTAGCAGAGAATTTGCCGGGAATTAATTCCGTTGATGATATCACGCCTAAATTCTGGAAAAGAAGAATTGAACAAATCAATAATTTTGAAAGTCATATTGCTGAAAACGGTACGATTGTGATGAAATTTTATCTTCATTTGAGTAAAGAGGAACAGCGACAACGATTGTTGCGTCGTCTGGAAGAAGGAAAACACAATTGGAAATTTTCGCCCGGAGATTTGAAAGAACGCGAACATTGGGACGAATATCAGGAATATTATGAAGAAGCTATTAACAAAACTTCAACAGAACATGCGCCCTGGTATATTGTTCCCGCTGATGATAAAGAAATGGCGCGTTATATTGTAGCCAAAATTATCTGGGAAGAAATGAAAAAATACACAGATATTAAAGAACCGGAATTAGATGAAAAAATAAGGGACAATTTTGAAATATATAAGAAGGAATTAGGTAAGAAGTAATTAGATAATTATAAACCCGACAGACTGTGAGGATCTGCCGGGATTATTACCAAAAACAAAAGAATAAAAATGAATGTATTTTTACAAATCAAAACCGTACGCTAAACGAAGCGCAACCTGATTGGTTTTAAATTTGTTATAGTCTTCATAACGTACACTGATATCAATGTATTTATTTGCGTAACCAATTCCCGGTGCCCATAAAAATGTAGTGTCATCATAACCATTTGTTACAGCAAAACCGGCACCAACTTCACCTAAAACATAAAATTGGTCTTCCCAGATAAAAGCTTTAAAACCAGCTTTTGCAGGAATAAATCCAAGATCATTTACATCAACTCCATTTTCATCTTTTCCCATAAATAAATTGGTAAAACCTGTTGTAAATGTTAATGACGTTCTTTTAGATAAATCATATTGTAAACGAACGTCTCCGCCAAGAGACCAATCGTAAGCATTATCTGTTGGCAAACCACCGTTTAAACCAAAACCTAATCTAAATCCCTGATCGTAATTTTTTACTTCACTGTCTTGAGCGAAAGTTGTGTTGGAGTATAAAAAAGCAAAAGCAGCAAGGCATATAATTTGTAATTTTCTCATGACAATTTTTTTTGAATTATTAATAATGTAAAATTAAACGCAAGGCACAAGGGCTTTGTTATATAATTTTTAAAAATTGTTATATAATATTTCGATCAAATAGTCAATTCTTAAAATTGGCTTATATTTTTAATAATACTGAAGAATTCAAAGCTTCTGATTATCTTTGCCCACTAAAATAAGCAGAAGTGAATTTAAAGCAGTACACCAAAGAGTTTTCATACAATTTAAGATTGGCCTATCCTATTATATTAGGAATGGTTGGACATACCTTAATAGGTATTGTCGATAATATAATGGTGGGAAAACTGGGAAGTACTGAACTTGCGGCAGTTTCATTAGGAAACAGTATGATTTTTATTGCGATGTCTTTAGGAATTGGTTTCTCTACAGCAATTACTCCAATTGTTGCCGAAGGTGATGCCGAAAAAAATGATTCTAAAATTCGTGCTGCATTTCATCACGGTTTGTTTTTGTGTATCATTTTAGGTTTAGTGCTTTTTGGCGTAATTGTTCTGGCAAAGCCAATAATGGAATTATTAAAACAGCCTGCTGATGTAATTGCGCTGGCAAAACCGTATCTTGATTGGGTTGCTTTTTCCTTAATCCCGTTAATTATGTATCAGGGTTACAAACAATTTGCAGACGGAATGTCGATGACAAAATATTCAATGTATGCAATGGTTATGGCAAATGTGTTACACGTTGGTATCAACTATTTATTGATTTACGGTATTTGGATTTTTCCTAAAATGGGAATTGTTGGCGCAGCGCTTGGCACCGTGATTTCAAGAATATTTCTGGTGATGTTCATGCATATTATGCTTTCAAGAAGAAATGATTTGAAACGTTTTTTCAATAATTTCAGTTTTGATGAAATTAAAAAAGAAACCATAAAGAAAATAATAAGCATAGGATTTCCATCGGCAATGCAAATGCTTTTCGAAGTCGTTTTGTTTACGGCATCAATCTGGCTTTGCGGAAATATTGGAAAAACGAGCCAGGCAGCAAACCAAATTGCATTAAGTTTGTCTTCGATGACGTTTATGTTTGCGATGGGATTAAGCGTAACTTCTATGATTAGAGTAAGTAATCAAAGAGGATTAAACGATTATAAAAACCTTGTAGTTGTAGCGCGTTCTATTTTCTTACTAGCAATTATAATAGAAACCGTTTTTGCGATTCTGTTTGTGGTTTTACACGATTTCCTGCCTCATATCTTTTTGAATATGGAAAATGGAGGACAGCTTCTGGATAATAATGAAGTCATAAGTATCGCATCAAAATTATTTTTGATAGCTGCTGTTTTTCAAATTTCTGACGGAATTCAGGTTGTAGTTTTAGGTGCTTTACGCGGTTTACAGGATGTAAAAGTACCCATGTATATTACGTTTGTAGCTTATTGGATAATTGGTTTTCCTACCTCTTATTATTTAGCTGAATATACTGATTTAAAAGCACAAGGAGTTTGGATTGGACTTTTGGCAGGATTAACTTCCGCAGCAATATTTCTGTATATTCGTTTTCATTACCTGACAAAAAAATTAATCAATAATTCATTTTCAAATAACTAAATTTGAAAATTAAAAAATAAGCCACAGATTTTTTTAAAGAATCATTTTAATCTGTAAAATCTGTGGCAAAAAAATAAACAAAAAAATAAACAAAAAAATAAATTAATAAAAATGGAATTACCTAAATTTTTACTCGGAGATAATACTGATTTTCCAGATGATATTTTCATCATTCACCTTGATTATCCAAGATTTATAATCAATTTAAAAGATGATGAGGTTGAAATTATGGAAGAAGCCGAAGATCTTGATGAAGCTGAATTAAATGCCGAAATGGAAGGATTAATTGTTTTGGCAAATGAGTTTTATGATAGAGAAATAAACCGTTACGAAGAGTAGAACACTAATGTGTGTTTACAATTTGTTTCAACCAAAAATTATCTAATGAAAAAAATAAGTTTTTTAAAACCAATTTTTAATTTCATAGCAATCGGATTGCTGATTACTACTTTAAGCCGAATCTTTTTATTTTTTCTTTTTAAAGACAGAGTTGTCGAAACACCAAATTTCTGGTATATTTTTCCAATCGGTCTTCGAATGGATTTGATTTTACTATGTTATTTGTCTTTTCTTCCGGCTGTATTAATTACTTTTTTGCCAAATAAATGGCTAAAGTTTACCAACAGTTTTCTGGTAATTTATAGTTTTTTATTTCTATTTCTGATTCTTTTTGTAGAATTAGCTTCACCTGATTTTGTAAAACAATACGACACACGACCAAATAAGATTTTCTTGGATTATCTTATTTATCCTAAAGAAGTTGTCGGCATGCTTTTAAAAAGTTACCTGACTTCGATAATCGTTACTTTCCTTATTTTAGGAGTTGTGATTTATTTTGCCTTCAAAAAAGGGAAGAAATATTTTTATACGACAACTGCCGAATATAAATTTAAATTGATGGTTTTTCCATTGGTAGCTTTTCTATTGTTTTTTGGAGCACGTTCAAGTCTTACTTCAAAGCGACCTATAAACGCTAGTAACGCTGTTTTCTCAACAGATCAATTGACTAATACATTAGGATTAAATTCATTTTATACCGTAGCTTTTGCTGCTTATTCTATTAAAAATGAAGGAAACACAAAGATGTACGGAAAAATGGATGAAGCCGAAGCAATTGCTCGTGTAAAAAAATACATGATCGCCGGACCTTCTGATTTTAATGATGCCAATATTCCGTTTTTGCATGTACAGCAACCAGATTCTGTTATGAAGAAACCATACAATCTGGTGATTTTTTTACAGGAAAGTTTAGGTGCTGAATATGTTGGAATTTTAGGAGGAAAACCATTAACACCGGAATTCGATAAACTTTCTAAAGAAGGTTTATTATTCACTAATTTATATTGCACAGGAACACGAAGCGTGCGCGGAATTGAAGCTGTTGTAACCGGATTTTTACCTTCGCCATCTGAAAGTGTGGTGAAGCTGGGAAACTCTCAACAAGGATTTTTTACGCTTGCCGACGCTTTAAAGCAAAAGGGATATGACACTAGTTTTATCTATGGCGGAATGGCAAATTTTGATAATATGGCTTCGTTTTTCAACGGAAACGGATTTGAAGATATTGTAGATCAAACCGATTTTGAGTCTGACGGAAATAAATATGCTTTTAAAGGAACCTGGGGATATTCTGACGAAGATTTAGTAACCAAAGCAAATAGTTATTTTAAAGCAAAAGGAGATAAACCATTTTTCTCTTTGATGTTCTCAACTTCAAATCATGAACCTTTTGAATATCCTGCGGGAAGAATAAAACCTTATGATGCAAAACCGGCAACAGTAAACAATGCCATGAAATATGCCGATTTTTCTATTGGGAAATTCTTTGAAATGGCAAAAAAAGAAGCCTATTTTAAAAATACGATTTTCATCGTAATTGCAGATCATAACACAAGAACATACGGAAAAAATTTAGTGCCAATAAACAAATTTCATATTCCGGCTTTGATTATGGGACCAGGAGTTCGAAAAGGAACAGTTTACAGTAAATTGGCAAGTCAAATTGATATTCCGCCAACGTTATTGGGTTATTTAGGAGTTCCTTTTGAAACACCAATGGTAGGTAGAAATCTAAACAAATTAGACGTAAAAACACAAGGAAGATCGATTATGCAGTTTAACGACATCAACGCATTCAGAGTAGAAAATCAAGTTGTAATTATGCAGCCAAATTTGAAACCTTTGCAATTTGAAATTAAAAACGATACAACTTTAATTCCTGTAAAATTAAATGAAGAATTAGCAAAAGATGCTTTGGCGCATGTAATTACAGCGGGGAATTTATATAAAGAAAATAAATATAAGCTTAGGAAGAAATAGGTTCAGAAGAACAAAGGGACAGAGGTTCAAAGAAACAGAGAGTAAAAATCTTTGTAGCTTTGAACCTTTGCTACTTTGCGCCTTTATTAAAATACAATTTTAATAAATTCTGAGCAGCTGCAAAAGGTGAAATTTCATCATTTTGCACTGCTTTTTTATTTAGTTCTAATTGTGCAATAATTTCGGGCTGATTGTAAAAGTTCAGTTTTAATTGTTCGTTTATGGTTTCCATCATCCAGAAATGATTTTGTTCTTTTCGTTTTTCAGGAAAGAAACCTGTTTCATTTGTCATTTCAAAATAGTTTGAAATTGTATTCCATATATCCGAAATTCCATCTTTTGTAATTGCGCTGCAAGTGGTAACTTTTGGCTGCCAGTTTGATTTTTTTGGAGGAAATAAATGCAAAGCCCTGTTGAATTCCAGTTTTGCCTGATTTGCTTTTTTAATATTATCGCCATCTGCTTTGTTAATTACAATCGCATCCGCCATTTCCATAATACCACGTTTAATGCCCTGAAGTTCATCACCGGCACCGGAAATTTTTAATAATAGAAAAAAATCAACCATGCTGTGAACCGCAGTTTCACTTTGACCCACGCCCACGGTTTCAATAATAATAGTATCAAAACCTGCTGCTTCGCATAAAATGATTGATTCACGTGTTTTTCTTGCTACGCCTCCCAAAGTTTCTCCGGAAGCACTTGGTCTGATAAAAGCATTTTCATCTTTGACCAATTCTTCCATTCGGGTTTTATCTCCAAGAATACTTCCGTGAGAAAGCGAACTGCTCGGATCAACTGCCAAGACAGCGACTTTTTTGCCTAATTGTGTCAGGAAAGTTCCAAAGGCTTCAATAAATGTACTTTTTCCAACGCCGGGAACACCTGTAATTCCTATTCGGATAGATTTATTAGCATGTGGCAAACATCCTTTAATAACTTCATTTGCTTTTTCTGCATGATCCGGATTTGTACTTTCTACTAAAGTAATCGCACGGCTTAACGCAGTTCTGTTTTCGTCAAGGATTCCATTAATCAATTCATTTGCAGAAGGTTGTTTTTTTCTGTTTTTCTGAATTTGATTTATGGCGGCAATACTGGTAATTTCAGGAGATGAAATTCCGGCTTTTTCTTGTAAACTGCTCGATTGTTTATTTGGACTTGGCAAAACGATACTTTTTTGTATCGTAAAAGTACAGAAAACAAAAACAGTTTCAAAAACATTAATACCCCGCCGTAAATCGTACTTGATGATGTTTTGGAGTTTCGGTTTCATCAGCAATAACAACTGCTAAATCTTCTACAGAAAGAATACTTCTTTGCTCGTCATTAAAAACAGGATTTTCTAAACCTAAACGGTATTTTCCTGTTCTTCCTGTTGTAGTTCCTGCATGCATTTCAAAAGCCGGACTAAAAAATGCCCAATCTAAATCTTTTTCTTCTTTAATAATATTTAAATAATCTCTGGCTGCAGTTGCTCCGGGATAAAATTCTTTAGGAAAATCAGGAGTGTCTACTGCTTGTAAACCTGGTGCAACAAACAAACTTCCGCCGCCGCCAATCGTGATAAAACGTTTTACACCAGATTGTTTAACCGCTTGCTGAATCGCTTTTGAACCAGCGATAAAATCATCATAAATATTTGGGTTTGTCCAACCCGGATTGTAAGCGTTTATTACAACATCTTGCCCTTTTAAAACTTCTGCTAAAGCATCAACATTAAAAATATCTGCAGCAATCCATGTTGCGTTTGATGACCCTTTTGGATTTCTTGCAATAGCGGTAATGTCATGATTTCTGTTTGCTAATTCATTTAAAATAGCTGAGCCAACAAATCCTGTTGCTCCAATAATGGCAATTTTCATAATATATAGTTTTAATTAGTAATAAAAAATGTTACAGTTTAGGGTAAAAAATAGTTTTAAAACTGATTTGAAAAATCTTCCAAAGAAATTCCTTCTAATTGTAAACTAACTTTTTGATTCATATCAGCATATAAGGCGCTCAAATTTTGATTGATTTTTTTTCCAACAGGACAATCCGGATTTGGTTGATTTTTGGCATAACCTAAATTTATCGATTCAAAAGTCATCTCGAAAATCTCTTTCAATGTCAATTTTGATGAATCTACAGCCATTTTTGTTCCGCCATTTTTTCCTTCTTTACTTTCTACAATATGATGTGCTTTTAGGTTTGCGATTTCTTTTCGAACCAAAACAGGATTCAAATTAATACTTCCTGCAATAAATTCTGATGATAAATAATCATTTGGGAATTTAGTGAGCAAAGTAAGAATGTGAATCGTTATGGCAAATTTACCTGAAAGCATACTGTAATAAAATATGTTACAAATATAAGTTGTTTTATCACATAAAAAATATTTTTAACTAAAAATTAATGTCGCACGGCATTTTATAAATACCTATTTTTGTGTTCAAGTCTTGATATGAACAACTTTCTTATAATATTCTTCTTTTTGTTTTTAGGATTGCTTTTGCAGAATGTAAAGCGGTTTCCGACTCATATTTACAAAAACATCAATAAAATTGTCATTTATTTATGTCTTCCTGCCATCACTTTATATCATATTCCAAAGATAAAATGGAGCAATGAATTATTGTTTCCGATAGGAGCGGGGTGGATTAGTTTTTTACTGGCTTTTTTATTTTTCCATTTTTTAGGAAGAAGATTGGGTTGGTCAAATAAACTCATTGGCTGTTTGGTTTTGACAGCCGGATTAAGTAATTCTTCATTTCTTGGTTATCCAATTGTAGAAGCTTTGTTTGGAAAAAAAGGTTTAGAAACCGCAGTTTTGGTAGATCAGCCAGGAACGTTTGTTGTGGTTTCGACTTTGGGCGTTTTTGTTGCAGCTTTTTATTCAAAAGGAAGTCCGGATGCATTGAGTATTTTCAAAAAAATAATTCTTTTTCCACCGTTTCTCACCTTTGTAGTAGCTTGTTTATTAAACGTTTTTCAATATGCTTTAGATTTGAATGTTCAGTCTGTTCTATTAAAATTAGGAAGTCTGGTTACACCGCTGGCTTTATTTTCAGTTGGATTACAGCTGAGTTTTGATCGAAAAAGCCGTCATTGGAAATTTTTACAACTCGGACTTTTCTTCCGGCTTATTGTCACGCCGCTGATCATTTTTGTTTTATATGTGTTTGTTTTTAACCAGCATTCTGAAGCCATAAAAATAACAATTATCGAAATTGCGATGGCACCGATGATTACAGGTGCAATTCTGGCTTCGACTTATGGTTTAAAGCCAAAATTAAGCAGTATGATGATTGGTTTTGGAATCCCGATTTCGTTCGTAACCCTTGCTATTTGGTACTTTGTGGTACAGTTTATTTAGATTAGAATAGTAATTAGATAGAAAAGATAGAATTTTAACTTATTTTTAAATATTAGATGTTTTCTTTATTCATTTTTTAGTTAATTTTAGATGAACTAAAAAATTAAATTATGTCAACATTAAGATTAGGCGATATAGCTCCGGATTTTCAGGCAGAGACCACACAAGGACCAATTAGTTTTCATGAATGGTTAGGAGATTCCTGGGGTGTTTTATTTTCGCATCCGGCAGATTTTACTCCTGTATGTACAACTGAATTAGGAACTGTGGCAAACTATCTTCCTGAATTTACAAAAAGAGATACGAAGGTTATTGCTTTGAGTGTTGATGGTTTAGAATCACATAAAGAGTGGATCAAAGACATCAACGAAACTCAAAATACAGAAGTCAATTTTCCAATTATTGCTGATGAAGATAAAAAGATAGCAACTTTGTATGATATGCTTCATCCAAATGCGAGCGAAAAATTTACAGTGCGTTCTGTTTTCGTAATTGGTCCTGATAAAAAAATCAAACTTACTTTGACTTATCCGGCTTCTACAGGAAGAAATTTTGAAGAATTACTTCGTGTTATTGATAGTTTGCAATTAACGGCTAATTACAGCGTTGCAACACCTGCAAACTGGAAAGATGGCGAAGACGTAGTCATTACGCCAGCGGTTCCGGATAGTGATATTGCGGCAAAATTTCCAAAAGGGCATACACCTATAAAACCGTATTTACGTATGACACCGCAACCTAATAAATAAGTTGCTAAGATACTGAGTTACTAAGTTGCTAAGTTTCTAAGATATATTACTGAAGAAAAAAACTCAGTAACTTAGAAAATTAGCATCTTAGAAGCTTTAAAAAGAACTATTTTCTAATTAATTCGTTCATTCGTTTTTTATCTCCGACGACCCAAAGAATATCATTTTTTTCTAAAGTTAAATGAGATTCAGGGTTTAAAATACGATTTCCGTTTCGTTCAATTCCCACCACCATTCCGTTGGTTTTAGTTCTAAATTGTCCGATACTTTTCTGTATAAATTCTTCATCAGAAACTTCCAGCTGACGTAAAACAATTTGAGATTCTTCTACGGCTTTTGCAGCTTCGGTTTCATTTTGATTTAAATACTTATTAAATTCAGTAACCTGAGCATCAGTACCAATAACACAAATTTCATCACCGGGAAACAAACGTTCAGTTTTGGTTGGAATAGGGATTGTTACTTCACCACGTTTTATATACGCAATATTGATTCCCATTTGTTCGCGAATACGCAATTCCTGCAATGTTTTTCCGGCTAAGTTTGATTCTTTTCCTATATCGAAAAACGACATGTGACCATCCCAAGGCATTAAATTAGCATAACGTCTGTCGATTTTTTTGTTTTCACGATCGTTTAAATTTTTCAAAAAGTGACTTTCAATTCTGTGGTATTGCTCGTTTAGTTTTTTTGGAAATATTTGATATACCACAATTGCAATGATCAGGGCAACAAAAGCAACTAACGGAGAGAAGAATATGTTTAATAAAAAACCAATGAAGAATAAACCAAGGCTCATTCTTATTAAAATTAACATTAATAGCGCGCCGCGATATTTACGTTCTTCCCATAATAATTCGACTTCTTCTACTGCAACACGTCGCAAGGAAAGTGCCCATAAAAAAGGAGCAATTATAACTAATGTTATTAATGCTGCGAGCGTGTTTCCAAATCTTGTATCGGCTACCAAAGGCGCTACAAATTTTGATGATAATAAAATTACGGCAGCAATAATAATCGTGTGTACTACAATTTGCAAAATGTAGGCTTTCAGAACTTTTTGCCAGGTACTTACTGCTTTTATTGCCTGCGCATTTACACTATATCGATTAATGTTTTTAATCCATTTTTTAGGCATTTTTCTTTCCAGAAAATTAGAAAAAGGCACTGCATATTTTACCATAAACGGAGTTGTAAATGTTGTTACTGCCGAAACCGCCACAACAATTGGATATAAAAACGAACTCGTAACGTTTAATGTCATTCCCAGAGTTGCGATAATAAACGAGAATTCACCAATTTGCGATAAACTCATTCCTGTTTGTACAGACTGTTTAAGCGGCTGTCCGGCAAGTAAAGCGCCAATTGTAGAGCTAACAGACTGACCAATAATAGTTACAACAGTTAAAATTGCAACCGGAAGCGCGTGCGTGTACAGCATTTCCGGATCGATTAACATGCCAACTGACACAAAAAATATGGCACCAAATAAATCTTTTACCGGTTTTATTAAGTGTTCAATATGTTCTGCCTGTGTAGTTTCGGCAATAATAGATCCCATAATAAAAGCGCCCAAAGCGGGAGAAAATCCAACATTTGCTGCAAAACTTACCATCATTAAACACAATGCAAGCGAAATAATAAGCAGCATCTCATCAGTTAGTAAATGTTTTGTTTTTTTAAGGATTGTAGGTATAAAAAAGATTCCGCCCACAAACCAGGCTGTCAGAAAGAAAATTAATTTTAAAACAGACATCATCAATTCACTTCCTGAAAATTGCTGACTTACGGCAATTGTCGAAAGTAAAACCATCATTAAAATAGCTACAATATCCTGAACGATTAGCGAACCAATAACGATTCCGGCAAATTTTTGTGCTTTAACACCCAGTTCGTCAAACGTTTTTAAAATAATTGTTGTTGAGGAAATTGATATTATTACACCAAGAAAAATACTGTCCATAGAACCCCAGCCCATCCATTGACCAACGAAATAACCAATTATAACCATCGTAATTATTTGGGTAATCGCCGTAATTGAGGCTGTACCGCCTACTTTCATCAGTTTTTTAAAACTAAATTCGAGTCCTAAACTAAATAATAAAATGATTACACCAATTTCTGCCCAAACCTCCACACTTTTCATTTCGGTTATAGACGGGAAAAAGTCAAAATGGTTTC